>NZ_JAPEMC010000005.1 GCF_026343115.1 Streptomyces sp. NBC_00102 | reverse complement strand
TGCCCTACTACTGCGTGCACAAGACGCTGGCCGGACTGCTCGACGCCTGGCGGCTGACCGGGCTCACCCAGGCGCGTGACGTACTGCTCGCTCTCGCCGGGTGGGTGGACGTGCGGACCGGTCGTCTCACCGCGGCGCAGATGCAGACGACCATGAAGACCGAGTTCGGCGGCATGAACGCCGTCCTCACCGACCTGTACCAGCAGACCGGTGACAGCCGCTGGCTGACCGTGGCGCGGCGCTTCGACCACGCGGCCGTCATCGACCCGCTGGCGGCGGGCACCGACAGCCTGGACGGGCTGCACGCCAACACGCAGATCCCGAAGATCGTCGGCAGCGCCCGGGAGTACAAGGCGACCGGCACCACGCGCTACCGCGACATCGCGGTCAACTTCTGGAACATCGTCACGACGAACCACTCCTACGTGATCGGCGGCAACAGCGTCGGGGAGTTCTTCAAGGCACCGGGGGCCGTCGGCCAGTACCTCACCGACAACACCTGCGAGAGCTGCAACACGTACAACATGCTCAAGCTCACCCGTGAGCTGTTCACCCTCGACCCCACCCGGGCGGCGTACGCGGACTACTACGAGCGGGCGCTGACCAACCAGCTCGTCGGGCAGCAGGACCCCGCCGACCCGCACGGTCACGTCTGCTACTTCACCCCCCTCAACCCCGGTGGCCGGCGCACCTACAGCCGGGACTACGACACCTTCACCTGCTGCCAGGGGACGGGCTTGGAGACCCATACCAAGCTCATGGACTCGGTGTACTTCTCCGACGCGGCAGGTCTCTGGGTGAACCTCTTCGTCCCCTCGGTCCTGACCTGGGCCGAGCGCGGTGTCACGGTCACCCAGACCACCACGTTCCCCGCGTCCGACACCACGGTGCTGAAGGTGACGGGCGCCGCGGGCCGCTGGTCCCTGCGGGTGCGCGTCCCCGGCTGGACCACGGGCGCCTCCGTCAGCGTCAACGGCACTGCCCAGAACCTGACCCTGACACCTGGCAGTTATGCCACGCTGGACCGCACCTGGGCTTCCGGCGACACCGTCACCCTGCGTTTCCCCATGCGGCTCGCGCTCAGCGGCACCCCCGACCGGCCCCAGGTGCAGGCGGTCTCCTACGGTCCGGTGGTACTCAGCGGCGCGTTCGGCAGCACCGCGCTCGGGGGCGTGCTCCCCGTGCTCACGACAGCCTCGATCGCCGCGACCACGACGCCCCTGACGTTCACCGCCCAGGCGAACGGCGCCTCCGTCAGCCTCATCCCCTTCTACGACAACCACCACCAGAACGCGAGCGTGTACTGGGACGCCGACGGCAAGGCCGGTGTCTCCGGCTTCCGGCTGGTCAACGCCCAGAGCGGTCTCGTCCTCGGAATCCAGGACATGTCGACGGCCGACGGCGGCGTGGCGCTCCAGTGGGACGACAGCGGCACCGCCGACCACGACTGGCAGTTGGTCGCGGACGGTGGCGCGCTCAAGCTCCGCAACGCCAACAGCGCCAAGGTGCTGGGCGTGCGCGACATGTCGACCGCGGACGACGCGGACGTGCTGCAGTGGAGCGACTCGGGCACGGCCGACCACCTCTGGACCCCGCTCGACACCGGCGACGGTACGCACCGTCTGCGCAACTCCCACAGCGGGAAGGTCCTCGGCATCAGGGCGGGTTCCACCGCGGCGGGAGCCCGGGCCGTCCAGGACAGCGACAACGGCGGCGCCGACAACGCCTGGTGGTTCGTGCCCAGCGGCTACCACCGCATCCAGAACCTGCGCAGCGGGCTGCTGCTGGGCGTCAGCGGCATGTCCACCGCGAACGGCGGGCTCGCGATCCAGTGGAGCGACACCGGCACCGACGACCATCTCTGGCTCGCCGTACGGGACACGGCCGGGCGGTTCCGGCTGCGCAACCTCCACAGCGGCAAGGTCCTCGGGGTCGAGGGCTCCTCACAGGCGGCCGGGGCCCGGGTCCTCCAGTGGGACGACAACGGGACCACCGACCATCTGTGGCAGCTGCGGTACGGCTCGGCCGGCTACTTCCGCATCCGCAACGCCAACGGCGGCCGGGTCCTTGGTGTCCTCGACGCGTCGATCACCCAGGGCGCGCAGCTCGTGCAGTGGGACGACAACGGAACGGACGACCACCTGTGGCGCTTCGTGTGACGGCACGGCCCCGGTCCGGCGGCGTCCGCCGGACCGGGGCCGCCCCCTTCGGACGGCGGTCAGGGGTTGCCGTAGTAGGCGTCCGGCCCGTGCTTGCGGGTGAAATGACGGTCCAGGAGGTGCCGGGGCGGAGGTGTGGCGCCGGCCGGCCGGAGGGTGTGGGTGTGCAGCGCCATCCGGGCCACCGCCTCGCAGACGATCGCGTTCTCCAGCGACGCGGTCGCGGTGGCTCCCCAGGTGAACGGGCCGTGGCGCGAGACGAGCGCGCCCGGCACCTCGCGGGCGCGGCGGTCGTCGCCTTCCAGCATGGTGACGATGACCTGGCCGGTGTTGTACTCGTAGTCCTTGGCGCACTGTTCGGCGGTGAGGTCCGAGGTGACGGGGACGGGCCCGTTGAAGGTGTCGGCGTGGGTCGTGCCCAGCACGGGTATGGGCACGCGCGCCTGGGCGAAGGCGACGGCGTGTTCGGAGTGCGTATGGGTCACGCCGCCGATGGAGGGGAACGCCCGGTAGAGACAGCGGTGGGTCTCGGTGTCGGTGGACGGCCGCAGCCGTCCCTCCACCACGCCGCCGTCCTCCAGCGAGACCACCACGAGGTCGTCCTCGGTGAGTTCGTCGTAGGAGACGCCGGAGGGCTTGATGACGAAGACCCCCGCCTCACGGTCCACCCCGCTGACGTTTCCCCAGGTCAGTGTTGCCAGGCCGGCCTGGGGAATCCTCAGGTTGGCGGCCAGCACCTCGACTCGCAGTTCGCGGAGTGTGGTCTCGCTCATGACGCGTTCACCGTCTCTCTGGACCGTCTCACTGGCAAGGAAAACGTCAACCGCTCCCCGGGACACGCGGACTGGGCGTCCCGGCTGGGCCCGCCACGTGCTCCGCCGGGCGCGGCGGTGCGGTGCCGATGCACCGATGCCCCCGCGACGTCGGTATGCCGTGACGTCACGCGTACTGACGCAGCTAGATTGTGAGCGCTAACATGACTCGAACTCAAGCCCCACGCGGTAACGGACAAGGATCTTGGCGAGCTGGAGAGGGCACGATGTGAGCGCACACTCCTGAGCGGCGGACGCTCCGCCGCAGCGACCTTCGTACACCTGCACGGGGCAGGTACCGTGAGGTCGGCCTTCTTCCCCCCACGCTCCGGTCACCACAGAGAGGAAACGGATGTGTCCCGGCCCGCAGACGCCGCGAGAGCACCCACGATGGCGGATGTGGCACGCGTGGCAGGCGTGTCCCACCAGACCGTCTCGCGGGTCCTGAGCGAGCACCCGAACGTGAGCGTCAAGACCCGCGCCCAGGTGACCGAGGCGATCGAACGCCTCGGTTACCGTCGCAACTCGGCGGCCCGGGCGCTCGCGACCCGCCGCACCCACACGCTGGGCGTCATCGCCGTCAACACCACGCTCCACGGGCCGGCGAGCACGCTCGCGGGAGTGCAGGAGGCGGCGCGCGACCGGGGTTATCTCGTCTCGGCCGTCACCCTGCGGGTGGCCAGCCGGGCGGCGCTGACCGAGGCGATGGAGCACCTCAGCGCGTGGGGTGTGGAGGGGATCATCGCGATCACGCCGCAGCGCGACGCGGTGCGCGCGCTCACCACGCTCCAGGCGCCGTGCCCCGTGGTGACGGTGGAGGGCGGGCACGATCTCGACCTGCCCGGCGTCTCCCTCGACCAGGAGCTGGGGGCCCGCATGATCACCGAGCATCTGCTCGCCTCGGGCCACTCCACCGTCTGGCACGTCGCGGGTCCCCGCGACTGGCTGGAGAGCGAGGCGCGGACCGCGGGCTGGGAGGGTGCGCTCCGCGAGGCGGGTGCGGAGATCCAGACGCCGTTGCGCGGCGACTGGAGTCCGATGTCCGGGTACCGGGCGGGGCAGCAGCTCGCCGGGCGTGTCGCCTCCTCGCCGCAGGGTCCGGGGCTCACCTCGGTCTTCGTGGCCAACGACCAGATGGCCCTCGGGGTGCTGCGCGCCCTGCGGGAGGCGGGTTTTCAGACGCCGCACGACGTGGCGGTGGCCGGGTTCGACGACATCCCGGAGGCGGAGTTCTTCCCGCCGCCGCTCACCACGGTCCGCCAGGACTTCGCCGCGCTCGGCCGCAACAGCATCGCGCTGCTGCTGGAGCACATCGAGGGAACCGCCACCGGCACGGCGCACCTCACCGTCGCGCCGGAACTCATCGTGCGCGCCAGCACCGCACGCCGGCAGGGGGCGCGGCCGTCGGCACACGACGGCCGTACGTGATCGGAGGCGGCGCCCGACGTCACCCGTGACACGGGGACGGACGAATGCCGCGCGGTACGTAAAGTAAGTCCGCCGGGAAACCGAGGTACGCGACCGCCACGCGCGGGCCGCCCGCACGATGCGGGCGGCCCGCGCGTCCGCGTCCGGGGATCACCCCGCGCGGGCCCGTCGGGCCACCGCGACCATGCCCCGCCGCGCAGACCCCGCGCCCCGAGCCGCGGCCGCACCCCGAGCCATGGCGGCGCCCGCCGGGGAGCGCCTCCCCGCGGGGAGCAGGCTCACGCAACTTCCGCACCGCCCCTCTCCCGCTTCCTCGGTCTCCCGCGATCCGTGTCCACGCGCCGAGCTGCGGGAAGACGCGCAGCGCCGTCGCGTCCGTGCGAGAACCGTTGACAAAAGCGGAACCTGCTAGAAACCTGTCACCTCGGCACCGCAAAAAATCAACTAGATTCCTCAAATTACCAATCAAGGAACGCGAGTTCACGGCAGGAAGCCTGCTCCTCGCTCCTGCCGATGTCCCGATCGACCCCCCACCGGCGTACCGGCAGCCCGCACGCGGCCGTCGCCGGCCGGCCGGCGCCGCGCGCGTCGACCGGCCGGCGCCTGCGCTCCCGGGTCCGGCCCGGCGCCGCAGGCCCACGGAACTGAGGACAGCATGAGAGGGAAAGAACGCGGATGGCGGCGGTTCGTCATCGGTGCGGTGGCAGCCGCGCTGATGACCGTCGGCCTCCTGCCGGTCACCGCGTCGGCGGCCGGACGGACGAGCGACCTGGCTCTCGGCAGGCCGGCTTCGGCCGGCGGTTCGCTCGGCGCCTACCCGGCGTCGAACGTCACCGACGGCAGTCAGCAGACGTACTGGGAGAGCCCGGGCTCCTTCCCGCAGTGGGTCCAGGTCGATCTGGGCGCCGCCACCGCCGTCGACCAGGTGGTGCTGAAGTTGCCGAACACCTGGGAGGCGCGCACCCAGACGCTCGCCGTCCAGGGCAGCACGGACGGTTCCGGGTTCAGCGCCCTGTCCGCCTCGGCGGCCCGGTCGTTCACCCCGGCCTCGAACAACACGGTCACCGTCGGCTTCACCGCGGTCCAGGTGCGGTACGTGCGGGTGGCGGTGACCGCCAACACCGGCTGGAACGCGGCGCAGCTCTCCTCGTTGGAGGTCTACGGGGAGGCGGCGGGCGGCACGGACCCCGGCACGCCGACGCCCACCGGCACCAACCTCGCGCTGAACAAGCCGATCGAGGCGTCCTCGTACGCGCAGACCTATGTGGGCACCAACGCCAACGACGACCGGCGTGACACCTACTGGGAGTCGAACGGCTATCCCGCCACGCTGACGGTGAAGCTGGGCTCCGACGCCGACCTCTCGGCCGTCGTCGTCAAGCTCTCGCCGGACGCGGCGTGGGGCGCCCGTACCCAGAGCTTCCAGGTGCTGGGCCGGGCGCAGTCCGCCACCGGGTTCACCTCGCTGAAGAGCCAGGCCGACTACGCCTTCTCACCGTCCGGCAACGGAAACACGGTGACGGTCCCGGTCAGCGGGCGGTACGCCGACGTGCAGCTGAAGTTCTCGTCCAACACCGGTGCTCCCGGCGCCCAGGTCGCCGAGGTCCAGGTGGTCGGCACGGCCGCACCCAACCCGGATCTGACCCTCTCCGACCTGACCTGGTCCCCCTCCTCCCCCTCCGAGAGCGACGCGGTGACCGTGAACGCCACGGTGCGCAACACGGGTTCGGCCGCCTCGCCCGCGACGACGGTCGACGTCAGCCTGGAGGGCCAGGTCGTCGGCAGCGCCTCGGTGAACGCGCTCGCGGCCGGCGCCTCCGCCACCGTGCCGGTCAGCGTCGGCAAGCGCCCGATGGGTTCGTACTCCGTCTCGGCGGTGGTCGACCCGACCGACACGGTCGTCGAACTGGACAACACCAACAACAGCCGCACCTCCGCCTCGAAGCTGGTGGTCGCGCAGAGCCCCGGGCCCGACCTCCAGGTCACGGGCATCTCCTCCAGCCCGACCAGCCCGGCGGTCGGCGCGGCCGTCACCTTCACCGTCTCGGTGAACAACCGCGGCACCACGGCGGTGAGCACCTCCACGGTGACCCGTCTCCAGGTGGAGAGCACCACGCTCAACGGGACGACCGGAGCCATCCCCGCGGGAGGCACAGTCACCGTGCCGGTCAGCGGCACCTGGACGGCGAAGAGCGGCGGGGCCAATCTGACCGCCACCGCTGACGCGACCGGTGTCGTCACCGAGACCAACGAGAACAACAACGTCTTCTCCCGGGCCATCGTGGTGGGCCGGGGCGCCGCGGTCCCGTACACCGAGTACGAGGCCGAGCAGGGCTCCTACCAGGGCACCTTGCTCACCGCCGACCAGAAGCGCACCTTCGGGCACACCAACTTCGCCACCGAGTCCTCGGGCCGGCAGTCGGTGCGGCTCAACTCCACGGGCCAGTACGTGGAGATCACCTCGACCGTGCCGACCAACTCCCTCGTGGTCCGCAACTCCATCCCCGACGCCCCGGGCGGCGGCGGCACGGAGGCCACGATCAGCCTCTACGTCAACAACACCTTCGCCCGGAAGCTGACGCTCTCCTCCAAGCACAGCTGGCTGTACGGCGACACGGACAGCCCGGAGGGCCTGACCAACGCGCCGCAGGCGGACGCCCGCAGGCTCTTCGACGAGTCGAACGCGCTGCTCGGCCAGACCTACCCGGTCGGCACGAAGTTCCGTCTCCAGCGCGACGCCGGCGACACCGCGTCCTTCTACATCATCGACCTGGTCGACCTGGAGCAGGTGGCGGCGCCGACGGCACAGCCCGCCGGCTGCGTCTCGATCACCAACTACGGGGCCGTGCCCAACGACGGCATCGACGACACCGACGCCATCCAGCGGGCGGTGACGGCCGACCAGAACGGTGAGATCGGCTGTGTCTGGATTCCGGCCGGACAGTGGCGGCAGGAGCAGAAGATCCTGACCGACGACCCGCTCAACCGGGGGCAGTACAACCAGGTGGGCATCAGGAACGTCACGATCCGTGGCGCGGGGATGTGGCACTCCCAGCTGTACTCCCTCATCCAGCCGCAGAACGCGGGCGGCATCAACCACCCCCACGAGGGCAACTTCGGCTTCGACATCGACGACAACACCACCATCTCCGACATCGCGATCTTCGGTTCCGGCACGATCCGCGGCGGTGACGGCAACGCCGAGGGCGGAGTGGGCCTCAACGGGCGCTTCGGCAGCAACACCAAGATCACCAACGTCTGGCTGGAGCACTCCAACGTCGGGGTGTGGGTGGGCCGCGACTACGACAACATCCCCGAGCTCTGGGGCCCCGGAGACGGTGTCGAATTCACCGGAATGCGCATTCGCAACACCTATGCGGACGGCATCAACCTCTCCAACGGAACCCGCAATTCGACCGTCTTCAACTCCTCCTTCCGGAACACCGGTGACGACTCGCTCGCCGTCTGGTCGAACAAGTACGTGAAGAACCAGTCGGTGGACATCGGCCACGACAACCATTTCCGCAACAACACGATCGCCCTGCCCTGGCGGGCCAACGGCATCGCGGTCTACGGCGGATACGGCAACACCATCGAGAACAACATCGTGTCCGACACGATGAACTACCCGGGCATCATGCTGGCGACCGACCACGACCCACTGCCCTTCTCCGGGCAGACACTGATCGCCAACAACGCCCTGTACCGCACGGGCGGAGCCTTCTGGGGCGAGGCGCAGGAGTTCGGCGCCATCACCCTGTTCGCGGCCGGGCCCGACATTCCGGGCGTCGTCATCCGGGACACCGACATCCAGGACTCGACCTACGACGGGATCCAGTTCAAGACGGGCGGAGGATCCGTCCCCGGAGCGCAGATCTCGAACGTCAAGATCACCAACTCCGTCAACGGCTCCGGCATCCTCGCGCACGGAGGAGCCAGAGGCAGCGCCACCCTGACGAACGTGACGATCCAAGGCTCGGCCCAGGGTGACGTGCTGATCGAACCCGGATCGCAGTTCGTCATCAACGGCCAAGCAAACACCGCGGCGGCATCCGTCCGGTAGCACACCCCGGCCTCCCCGCCGGCCGTCCGCGGCCATCGGCCGGTACGCCCCCCACGGCGTTCCGGCCGGTGGCCGTGACCCGCACCCCGGCCCGCCCCACGGCACTTCACATGATGGATGCAGTGACCACATATCGAGACGGGTTTGCGGGAGCACAGGGAGAACGCGTCTCATCGCGGCTGTGCGAAACGAACAGACGACACCGGATCACACCGGCACCGACAGCACCGGCCCGGACAGCACGGGCTCAGGCGGCAGGGCCGCGAGGCGCGCCGTCACGGTCTTCCCCGTCCTCGTCCTCCTGGCGGGCGCGGCAGGCCTCCTCACGCCCGGGACCTTCGAGGGCTGGACGAAGGCGGTGCCGTATCTGCTCGGCGTCGTGATGTTCTGCATGGGGCTGACGATGACCCCGCTCGACTTCAAGGGGGTGGCGAAGCGCCCCTGGGCCGTCGCCATCGGGCTGGTCGCGCACTACGTGATCATGCCGGGCCTCGGCTGGCTCATCGCCCATCTGCTGGATCTTCCCCCTCAACTGGCCGCGGGCGTCATCCTGGTGGGCTGCGCACCGAGCGGAACCGCGTCGAACGTGGTGACCTTCCTGGCCCGCGGCGACGTGGCGCTGTCGGTCTCCGTGGCCACCGTCTCCACCGTGCTCGCTCCCCTGGTGACGCCCCCGCTGACCCTGCTGCTGGCCGGCACGTACCTGCCCGTGGACGCCGGCTCCATGGTGACCGACATCCTCAAGACGGTGCTCCTCCCGGTCATCGGCGGGCTGGTGGTGCGGCTCGTCGCGGGCAGGCTCGTCGACCGGGTGCTGGGCGCCATGCCCTGGCTGTCCTCACTGGCCATCGCCGCGATCGTCTGCGCGGTCGTCTCGGGAAGCGCCGGTGCGATCAAGTCGGCGGCCGTCACCGTGCTGATCGCCGTCGTCCTGCACAACGGCCTCGGTCTGGCGCTGGGTTACGGAGCGGGCAAGCTCACCCGCCTCGGCCCGCCCGCCAGCCGCGCCATGGCCTTCGAGGTCGGCATGCAGAACTCCGGTCTCGCCGCGTCGCTGGCGACCGCCCACTTCAGCCCGCTGGCCGCGCTGCCCGCGGCCGTCTTCTCGGTGTGGCACAACGTCTCGGGCGCCCTGGTGGCGGCCTTCATGTCGCACCGCTCCCGGCGGAGCGACATGAAAGCGGCCGCCGCACAGCCGACAGCCGCAGCGGTGAGCGGCGCCTCCTGACGTCCACCGCCGGCGGTACCCCCGTACGCCCGGTGCACAGGCTTCGAGCCTGCGCACCGGGCTTTCGCGTAGGGCACCGGAGCCTCACCCGAATCCGTGTGCGATTGTCGGTCGGGCGTGATATTCACTAGTGCCGCGTCAGCCAAGGTTTGCCCGCCGAGGAGCGGCGTCAGGTGCGTGCTCTCGGTGTGTCGGCCGGAAGCCCCCGTACTGGACGTACTCGGGCTTTCGGCCGGCGCGGCGAGAGTGCGTGCCGGGCGTCGCGACGGGGGGAACCTTGGCTGACGCGGCACTAGATCCGCGGGGGCGACGATCATGGGTTCCCCGTACGAAACAGGCCAGAGGGTGGGGACATGGCGTTGCTCCGTGATTGGACGCTCGCGCTGGGGAAACAGGTGGGGCGTCCCGCCGCGAAGTTGCAGAAGGACTCCGGGGATCCGGAGGTCGCACGCGTCCGGGCGGCCGCCGCGGCGGCGGACTGGAACACCGTGCGCGCGGTACTCCAGGCGCGCCCCGAGAGCGAGGACCGGACCGAACTGCTCTGGGCAGTCGGCGAAACCGCTCGGGTCGAACGGTGGATCACCGAGGCGGTCGAGGCCGAACCCGGTGCGGCGCTGCCCCGGCTCGTGGCCGGCATCCGGTACATCAGCTGGGGCTGGGAAGCCCGTACGTCGGCGCGGGCGACCCAGGTCTCCCGCGAGCAGTTCGAGGTGTTCCACGACCGGCTGCGCACGGCGGAGCAGTTCTTGTACGAGGCGGCGGAGAGGGAACCGGGGTGGAGCTCTCCCTGGTACGGCCTCCAGACCACCGGCCGCGGCCTCCAGGTCGGCCAGGCCCTCGCGCGGCGCCGGTTCGAGGCCACCGTCCGGCGCGATCCGCACCACCTCGGCGCCCACATTCAGCAGTTGCAGCAGGTCTGCGACAAGTGGGGCGGCTCGCACGAGGAGATGCACGCCTTCGCACGCGCGTCCGTCCTCGGCGCGCCCGGCGGCACCCTGCTGGGCAGGCTCGTCCCGGACGCGCACATCGAGCAGTGGCTCTCCCTTCCCCGGGGTGAGGACGCCGCGTACATGCGGCGGCCGGAAGTGGCCCAGTCCTTGCGCGAGGCCGCCGAGCACTCCTACCGGCACCCGGACTTCGTCCGCCGGGGCTCCTGGAACGGGCTTCTCAACTCCTTCGCCCTGGCCTTCTCGCTGGTGGGCGACCGCGACGCGGCACGGGAGTGCTTCCGGGCCACGGAGGGCCGGGTCACCGAGTCCCCCTGGGACTACGTGGACCGCGACCCGGTGGCGGCCTACCGGAAGCACCGCGCGGCAGCCGGACGCTGACCACCCGGGGCACGTCGTCCTGCCCCTCCCGACCTCACCGACTCCCTCCGTCCGTGTCCTCGCCGGCGCTCCGCGCGACGAGGACGGGCCCACCACGAAAGTCTGCGCCCGGTGCCTCCTTCCGAGACCGCCCACACCTTCCAGGTCGACCTGCGTGGCCTGGTCGACCTCCTCTCCCACCACCTCTACTCCTCTCCCCGTGTCTACCTGCGTGAGCTGCTGCAGAACGCGGTGGACGCCATCACGGCCCGTCAGGCCCTCGACCCCGGGGCGCCCGGCCGCATCACGGTGCGTACCGGCGACACCCTCACCGTCACGGACACCGGTGTCGGGCTGAGCGAGGCCGACGTCCACCAGTTCCTCGCCACCATCGGGCGCAGCTCCAAGCGGACTTCGGACGGCGCCCTGGACGGGGCCGGACTCGACGCCGCCCGCGGCGAGTTCATCGGCCAGTTCGGCATCGGGCTGCTCGCCTGTTTCGTCGTGGCGGACGAGATCATCGTGACCAGCCGCACCGCGGCCGACCCGGCGGCGCCCGCCGTCGAGTGGCGCGGCCACTCCGACGGCCGGTACACCATCCGTACGCTGCCCGCCGCGGCCGTTCCCGAGCCGGGCACCACCGTCCGCCTCACCCCGCGCGCCGACAACGCCGAGTGGACCGAACCGGATCGGGTCGTCTCCCTGGCCCGGCACTACGGCGGGCTGCTGCGCCACGAGGTCGTCGTGGTCGGCCCCCGGGGCGAGAGCCACCGGGTCAACGAGACGCCCCCGTGGGAGCGGACGCACCGTTCGCCGCTGGCCAAGCGCGAGGCGTTCACGGAATACTGCCGCGCCCTCTTCGACTTCACCCCGCTCGACACCATCGAGCTCGACCTGCCGGCCGCCGGGCTGCGCGGGGTCGCCTACGTCCTTCCCACCCCGGTCAGCCCGGCCCAGAAGGCGGGGCACCGCGTCCACCTCAAGGGGATGCTCCTCACCGACCAGGCACCGGAGCTGCTGCCCGAGTGGGCGTTCTTCGTGCGCTGTGTCGTGGACACCTCCAGCCTGCGGCCGACCGCGTCCCGCGAGGCGCTCTACGAGGACGGCACGCTCTCCGCCGTACGGGACGCCCTGGGCGAGCGGATCCGCGACTGGCTCACCGGTCTCGCCGCGAGCGATCCCTCCCTGCTGCACCGCTTCATCGACACCCACCACCTCGCGGTCAAGGCGCTCGCCCGGTACGACGACGAACTGCTGCGCATCGTGCTGCCCTGGCTTCCGTTCGAGACCTCCGACGGCAATGTGACGCTGGAGGAGTTCGCCCGTACGCACCCGACCCTGCTGGTCACCCGGAGCGTGGAGGAGTTCCGTCAGGTCGCACCGATCGCCTCGGCCGCCGGGCTCGGCGTCGTCAACGGCGGCTACACCTACGACCGCGACCTGGTGCACCGGCTGCCGGAGATCCGGCCCGGCACGGCCGTCGCGGACCTGGACCCGGCCACCGTCACCGCGCACCTCGACGCCGTGGACACGTCCGCCGAACTGCGCGCGGCTGCCTTCCTCGCCGTCGCGCGGGAGACGATCGGGGTCCACGACTGCGACGTCGTACTGCGCGACTTCCAGCCCGTCACCGCCCCCGCGCTGCTGCTCGACAACCGGGAGGCGCGGCACGAACGGACCCGGTCGAGCCTCGCCGCCGACAGCGACGGCCTCTGGGCGGACATCCTCGGCTCGCTGCGCCAGGAGGCCCCGCGCGCCCAGCTCGTCCTGAACCACCTCAACCCACTGATCCGCCAGGCGATCACGATCTCCGAGCGCGGTCTCGCCGTCACGGCGGCCGAGGCGCTCTACGGCCAGGCCCTGCTGCTCAGCCGCCGCCCGCTGCGGGCGAGCGAGAGCGCCCTGCTCAACCGGGCCTTCATCGGCCTGCTCACCCACGCCATGCACCAGCCCGGCACGGCCGCACCCGGCAACGAGCCCCGGAAGGAAATGTAGATGCTGGACACTCCCGAGGCCGTGGTCGAGGCTCTCCGCGAGAACTTCGACCGCCCCCACGGACTGGCGCGCACGGTGACCGCCGAGGAGCTCGTGGAGGCGGCGGAGGCCTTCGAGAAGCCCGACGTCCTGGTGACGGCGCTGCTGGAGCTGATGACGGCGTACGAGTACGTCGGCGAGCACGCCAAGTCGCCCGTCACCTTCGCGCGGCTGCTCAAGCTCTGGGACACCACTCCCGAATCCTTCAGCGAGTGGGAGGGCCACCAGGTCTTCTGGCGGTTCAAGTGGGTGACGACCTCCCTGCTCCAGGTGCCCGAGGTGCCCCTGGCCTCCGTCCACCGCTGGATCGACGAGATGCGCCGCAGGTACGAGGCGGCCGGCCACTCCCTCCAGCCGGTCGCGGCGATGCGTCACCACATCGCGACCCACACCGGCGTGGGCGTCGCCGACGCGTACGACCTGTGGGTCACCCGGCCGCGCAGCCGGCTGAGCGACTGCGAGGCCTGCGAGATCCGGCATCTCGCCCTGTACCAGGTGGCGACCGGCGACGACGCCTCGGCACTGGAGACCTGGGCCCCGGTCCTCGGCGGTGGCACCAGTTGCACGGAGGAGCCGCAGATGAGCCAGGCCGAGGCGCTGCTGCCGCTGCTGCGTCTCGGCCGGACGGACGAGGCCCGGTCCCACCACCTGACCGGGTACCGGCGGGTCCGCGGCAACACCGGCATGCTGGGGGAGGTCGGTCTGCACCTGGAGTTCTGTGCCCTCTCGCGCAACGAGGGCCGGGGGCTGGAGATCCTCGCCGAGAACCGTCCCCTCTTCGAGGCGACCGGTGCCCCCGGGGCCCGACTGAACTTCCTCACCGGTGTGGAGGTGCTGCTCGCTCCGCTGGTCGAAAACGGTCACGCCGACACAGCCGTCGCCGGTCCGCCGGGGCGCAACTGGACGGCGGGTGAACTCCTCGTCCAGCTCCGCTCCGACGCGGACCGCATCGCCGCCGCCTTCGACGCGCGCAACGGCACCACGGCCGTGGGCGACCGCCGCCGGCTGCGGCTGGCCCAGCGCCCGCTGCTCGACGAGCCGCTCTCCCTGGGGCTGCGGATCTCCGCCACCCGTCCCGCCGCGCCCGCGGTCGCCGCGCCAGCCGCGGCACTGGACGTGCCCGACGACTTCGTCGCCCTGGTGCGCGAGGCCCGGCGCCTGCTCGTCCAGGGCCATCCCGGGGCGCGCCGGCTCTGGGCCCGGGTGGCGGAGCGGCTGGCGGACGGCACCGCCACGCACGACGACGTCCTCGGCCCGGAAGGCCGGCTGACGGCGGAGGTCGCCCAGTACCGAGCCGTCGACGGGTTCTCGTTCAGGACGCACGCACCGGAGAGCTACGCCGGGCTCCGGGAGGCCGCGGACCTGTTCGCCGCGGTGGACATGGGCTGGCTCGCGCTCGCCGCCCGCTGCCGCGTGCTCGCATGGGCATCCGCCGCCGAGGAGGATCTGGACGGCGCGGCGCCGGACAAGGACAAAGCGGACGACGGACGGCCGGACGCCGAGACCGTACGGGCCGCTCTCGACGAAGCCCTGCGCGAGGCGGAACGCCTGGTGGCCGAGGTCCCGTTCACGTCCGCGGCGCTCGGTGCCGCCGAAGCCGCGTCGGGCGAGGACCTGAAGGAGGAGCGCGTGCAGGCATACCTCTCCGTCCTCTTCTCCGTCGCCTTCGCCGCCCATCAGGAACTGCGGCTGCACCCCGAAGAGCCGGGCGAGGTCCTGAAGCGGTTCGAGGCGGCCACCGACCGGCTGCGGTCGGAGGCGGAACGCCTCGGCGTTCCCCACCAGGTCGCCAACGCACGGCAGTTCGTCGCCGACGTGGCCGGCGAACGGGGCGACACCGCCCTCGCCGAGGCTCAGATGCGCCAGGCGCTCCAGGAGGTCGAGGCGGCCGGGCGGCCGTGGCGCGGCTCCCGTACCCGCGCCCTGCTGGCCCAGCTCCTCGTCGCGCGGGGAAAGGCGGAGGAGGCCACGGAGCTTCTGCACCGGGTGATCTCCGACGTGGTCCGTCACGACGACGCGGAGTTCGAACTGGCCGGTGTGTACGCCCTGCTCGGGCATGCGGCCACCCATCTGGGCAACCCCGCCGACGCGGTCCGTCATCTGTCGGAGTCCGCCGCCCGGTACGACCAGGAGGAGGAGTACGAGCGGGCCACCGGGGTACGCCTGCAACTCGCCGACGTCCTGGCACGTTCCGGGCAGCAGGCCGACGCCGTCGCGGTGCTGGAATCGGTGCTGTCCCAGGAGGCTCTCACCTCCATCGACGAACGCATGCTCGCCCAGGCCCGGTTGCTGCTGGCTCGCGGGATGCGTGAACTGGAGGAGTTCCTGCCCGCCGCCGAGGAGTTCCTGCGTCTCGCGGACACCGTGGCGGCCTGGGACGACGACCGGGAGACCCTCACCCTGGTGGCGGCCGAGACCGCGATCACGCTGGCCCTGGCCGACCGCTGGGAAGCGGCCGGTACCGCGTACGACCGCGCCCTCGCCGCCCACGCAGAGGCGCCGAACCCGTCCCTGATCAGGCACATGATGTGCGAGTTCGCACGGCTCGTCATGGTCTTCCGGGGCACCGACGGCCTGGAGGCCGCGCTGGAGCACCTGACGCGGGCCGAGCAGGTCCGTCCGGCCGGCCAGGACGCCTCCGACGAGTCCTTCGTCCCTTGGTACGAGGACGGCGCGGTGCACTACCGCCGTGCGCGGGTCCTCGCGGAGGCCGAGCGCTTCCCCGAGGCGCTCGCCGCCGCCGAGGCCGCCATCGCCTCCCACGACCGGGGCGGGAAGGACGGCGAGATACCACGCGCGGAGGCTGTCCGCATCGCGGCGCTGATCGAGGGCAACGCCCTCGACCGGCGCACGGCGGCGATCGCCCGGCTGACGGCCGCTGCGGCACGCTGCCGCGAGGCGGGGATCGCCGAGGCCGCGGGCATACTCGACGCCCTGCGCGCCGAGTATCTGAAGCAGCAGGGCTGAGCGCTCCCGGGGCCGTCCCGTCGCACCGCGCGGGACGGCCCCGGCTGCCGGAACTCCCTGTGCGTCCGCGCGTGCGCGTCCGGGCGGGCAGGAGGACGGTGGGTACATGGGCGCCCCGAAGACCCTGGAACTCCTCCTCGACACCTACGGACGGACGTACGCCGAGGAAGCCGGCATCCGTCTGCGGGACACGCCTCAGCCCCTCTACCAGCTCCTGGTCCTCAGTCTGCTGCTCAGCGCACGGATCCGGGCATCCGTCGCGGTGGCGGCCGCGAAGGCGCTCTTCGCCGACGGCATGCGCACACCACGACGGATGGCGGACGCCACCTGGCAGCGGCGCGTCGACGCGCTGGGCAGGGGCGGCTACCGGCGGTACGACGAGCGGACGGCGACGCAGCTCGGCGACGGGGCACTGTTGCTCCTCGACGCGTGGGCCGGTGACCTGCGGCGGCTCCGCCGGGAGGCCGACGGCGACACGGACGCGCTGCGCACGGGGCTGCGGCGCCTGCCGGGCCTCGGACCGGCCGGCGCGGACATCTTCGTCCGCGAGGTACAGGCCGTCTGGCCGGAGACCGGCCCGTGCGTGGACGCCAAAGCGCTGCAGGGCGCGGAGCGCCTGGGCCTGCCCGCCTCCGCCGACGCCCTGCTGCGTCTCGCCCGCGCCGGATCCCGCGACACCGGACCGGCGGTGCTCGCCGCCGCGCTGGTACGCGCGGCGCTGGACAAGCACGCGGCCGACTCGATCGGGCTGTCCGCCGGGCCGTGACCCGGCGCACGGGCGCTCAGGACTGAACCGACGTGCTGCTGTGCGCCGTCACGTAATTGGCTGAGTTTCTCTTCGCGAGTTGCCACATCCGGCACCTCCCTTCAGCATGAAGTGACCTGTCTGGAGGGTCGTCTCACCCGGCCGCGTACGGCCCCGGGACGAAAGGGCGCCGCGAATGGCCGCGTACTTCGAGAACAGCACTGACGACCTGGTGCCGAATGCGCTGGCCGGCTTCGCCCGGGCCCACGCGGACCTCGTCGTCCACGACGTGGAGAACGGCTTCCTCGCCGCTCGCCACACCTCGCCGTCCCGCCGTGTGGGGCTGCTCTCCGGCGGCGGTTCGGGCCACGAACCGATGCACGCCGGCTTCGTGGGAGCCGGAATGCTGGACGCCGCCTGTCCCGGCCGGGTGTTCGCGTCGCCGCACAACCGCCAGGTGTACAAGGCGTCGCTCGCGGTGGCCCGGGACGAGGGCGTACTGCACATCGTGAAGAACTACACCGGCGACCGGATCAACTTCGGCATCGCCGCCGAGCGCCTCGCCCATCAGGACATCCCCTGCGCGCGCGTCCTCGTCGACGACGACCTCGCGTCCGACTCGGAGGACATCGCCGCCGGGCGCCGGGGCACGGGCGGCACGGTTCTGCTGGAGAAGATCCTCGGCGGCGCCGCCGACACGGGCCTCGGCCTGGAGGAACTGGCCGGCCTCGGGGCGGCGCTGGCGGGCCGCTGCCGCACGCTGTCCGTCGCGTCCACCGCGCACACCGCGCCCACCACCGGCCGTCCCGCCTTCGAGCTGGCCGCCGGGGAGCTGGAGTACGGGGTCGGCATCCACGGCGAGCGCGCCGACCGGACCCGGAAGGAGGGCCCCGTCTCCGCACTGGTGCGCGAGATGACGGATGCCCTGCTGGCAGCGGTCCGCCCGGCCCCGGAGGAACCGGTCCTGGCACTGGTCAACGGACTCGGCGCGGTCACTCCCCTGGAGCTGTACGGCATCTTCGGCGAACTCGGCCAAGTGCTGGACGAACGCGGCGTCCACCTCGCCCGCCATCTCGTCGGCGACTACGTCACGGCCCTGGACATGCGAGGGTTCTCCCTCACTCTGCTGGTGGCCGATTCCCGGACGCTGGGCTACTACGACGCACCGGTACGGACCGCGGCGCTGAGCTGGTGACCGGTGACAGGTGACCGGGGAGCGGGACGCGTGGAACTGGAGGAGAACGCCATGGCGACAGCTTTCGACAGTACGTTCACGAACGGCTGGATGGACCGGTTCGCGGCTTCGGCCCATGCCACCGAGACCGAGCTGACCACGCTCGACCAGCAGGTGGGCGACGGCGACTTCGGGGTGAACCTGAGCGCCGGGGTACGGGCCACGCAACGGTTGCGGAGCGAGAGCGACGGCAACGCCGCTGCCGGCGCCGCGCAGGACGATCCCTCGGCGCCCCTGGGGAGCGCGGCCAGTGCGTTCCTGGACGAGATCGGAGGCACCAGCGGGCCGCTCTTCGGCCTGCTGTTCCAGGCACTCAGCGCCGCTGTCGCGGCGGAGGGTCCCCTCCTCACCACGACCGGTCTCGCCGCGGGCACGGAGAACGGCCTCGCCGCGATACGCCGGGTGGGTGACGCGAAGCCCGGTGACAAGACGCTGGTGGACGCGCTCACTCCGGCCGCCGAGGCGCTGCGGGCCGCACCGGACGGCACCCCGCCGGACCGCGCGCTCGCCCTCGCCGCCGATGCCGCCTGGCAGGGTGTACGGGACACGGCGGCGCTCCGGGCGCGGATGGGCCGCGCGAGCTACGTCGGCGAACGCGCCTCGGGCATACCCGATCCCGGGGCCGTGGGCGTCGCTCTTCTCTTCGCCTCGGCGGCCGGGACCATAGGCTCCCTGGGACCGCATCTGCGCATCACCGGGTGAGGCGGGCAGGACCGGCTCAGGAGAGCGCGCCCGGCCTGCGGGGCGGGGGGACGGACCGCAGCAGCTCCCACAGGGGCCGGGAGCCGGCCGCCCACACGGCGAGGGTGTGGCGGTCGACCACATGCAGCCGTTGCTGTGCGGCGAAGGCCACGGCCGGTGCGGTCACCCGGCCGTTGGTGACGATCACGGCGATGTCCGCGCCGTGCACCTGGCGGGCGGTGCCGTTGAGGACCTGCAGGTCGGGCGTGCCCACCGCGGAGCCGGCGAGACCACTTCCGCGGTGCTTGCACTGGATCACCCAGCGGCGCCCGTAGGGGTCGACGGCCTTCACGTCGGCGCCCAGGTCACCGCCGCCTCCGACCCGGACCGCCTCCGGGCAGCCGTCGCGGCGCATCAGGTCCCGTACCGCGTCCTCGAACTGGGAGTGGTGCAGGGCGTCCAGGTGGGGAAGCCCGTAGCGCAGGCCGTGCCGGCGGACCGCGTCCCACCGCGCCGACCGCCGCTTCCGCTGGAGCAGGACGCCGCCGGCGGACACCACGAGCCCACCGGTCACGACCAGCACCCACCAGTGGACCAGCAGCCACTTCACGACGGCCACCGCGAGCACGACGAGGAGAACGGCGACCACCAGGAACACGGGCAGCGTGTCCCCCGGACTCCCCTCGGCCGGTCTCCGGCGACCCGGCCTCCGGGCTCCCGAACGCCGGGGCCCCGGTCCGCGGGCACCCGGCCTCCGGCTGCTTTTCCGCCTGTACGCGCGTCCGGACGTCGCCGCCCGGCCCTTCCGCGTCCGGGGGCTCATGGGCCGCCCTCCCCGAAGCCGTCGGCGAGTTCGCCCAGGAAGTCCAGGATTCCCCGGCCCACCGGGGTCGGGGCGATCAGCACCCCGAGCGCCAGGACGATGACCACGGTGAACTTCTCGTCCCGCCGGCTGCGGGACTCCGTACGCCGCCGCAGCCTCAACAGGACGATGACCGCGAGCAGCACAGCCACATTGATCGTCAACAACCGCCGGACCTCCCACCGCACACGACCGCCGCCCGGGACGGCGGACCCGCCCCGCACCCTGTGTAGTCGGGGCCGGGAGACGACACGGCGGGATTGACGGCGAATGGCAGTAAAACGATCTCCGTGGCCGGAATGTGCGGCTCCGTCTTGTGTGTCGGCCGAACCGGCACCGTGCAGCGTCGATCACTCGTCAAGGAGAGCTGGACGAAGCACGCATTCGAAGAAATGGACGAACATCGTGCGTGTGCTGGCCAGGATCGCCGGTCCCACAAGGGCGGTGCGCGCTTCCACGCCGATTGCCGGGTGAACCGAACGGAGTTCCCTCCTCCCCGGCCCGTACCGCCACGTACGGTGGGTCCGTTGCCGAGCCGGATCCCTCATGACCGGGCCGGCCACGGGCAGTCGGAACGGTGGGGAAGGAACAGCAGCATGACGAAGGCGGCGGCCGGCGGACTGGACGAGCGCGTGGTGGGACGTAAGTGGACGGTGCGTCTGGACGCGACCGGCTGCAGCGGTACGACGGTGCGCGTCACCTGCAGCCGGCCCTCCTGCGGGGAGCAGCGCCTGCCGTCGACGGCCGAGGGACGGGCGGCGGCGGTCGCGCACCTGAAGGCCCACCTCAAGGCGGCCGCCGAGCCCCGGGCCCACGCGTTCTGCGCCTGCAAATCGGAGAACTGCGGCGCGCACATCCGCCCCACCACCAGCCGGTTCGAGCACCCGCAGTCCTGGCGGTGCGGCGGCGCGGTGGTCCTGGCGGTGATCGCCGACCGGGAGGGCCGCTGGTGGCAGGCCATGGAGTGCTGCTCCCGCTGCGCGGCCGCCACACCAGGGACCAAGATCGTCTCCTCTGCCGCGGCCGTCTTCGCTCCGACAGCCTCCGCCCCCCGGCCGGTGACTGAACGCCCCCCGCTCGCAGCGCAGTTCTCCGACGGCTCCGCCTCCGCGCCGCTGCCCGCGCCCCCGCACGCACCCGGGCCCCGGAGGGTCCCGAAGCCCCGCTCCACGCAGGTGCGCCGACGCCAGGGGTACGAGAAGATCGCGCAGCGGATCATCCCGCACGACCTGCGCCCCGTGCTCCTCCGGGACGAACTCGTCGAGCTCGGGCATCTGTTCCGGGCCTATCAGCAGCGCACCGAACCCGACCTCGCGCTGCTCGCGGACCTCCACACGCGCAAGGCACAGGCGTTCATGACCTGGTCCGACGTCACCGGGGACGTCACGCTCCGGCTGGAAGCCCAGCGCGCCGCGCAGGCCGCCACCGCCGCCCGTGTACAGCACCAGCAGCGCACCGGTGCCGACCCGGACGGCGAGGGGCCCACGGTGGAGAGGTTCCTGATCGGACCGATGCAGTGGACCAACGCGCGCTCCGTCCTCGCGCACCTGGCCGATCACGCCCCGCTGCCCGGCGCCGAGGCGCGGCTTCTGGCCGTGATGCTGACCCTGCGCACCGCGCACACCGGCAGCGGCAACCTCGTCGGACAAGACATCAACGGCCTGAACCTGACCGATCCGGAGGGACTGGTGACCGAGTTGGCGGAGAGCGGCTGGCTTTCCCTTCCGTGCACCGCGGCCGACGTGATCGCCGCCAGGCCGGAGAACCCCGTACCCATCACCGTCCCGTCACTGGTGCCCGGCGACGACGGCACGGGTCCCCTCACGTTCGGCCGGAAGATGCGCCCCAAGCTCAGCGGGTGGGCGCAGCGGGTCGTCTCGGACAAGAAGCTCCGCAAGTCGAAGTCCTCCCCCGCCACCCGGATGCTGGCCCTGGCCCTGGCCGCCCGGACCAGCTTCGACGGGCGGCTCGGCGGCGACGGCGACGGCGTCGACCTGGACGCGCTCACCGCCTGGTGCCCGGTGGAGAGGGAGGAACTGCCCGCGATGGTCGAAAAGTTGTCGGCGACGAGCTGGCTGGCCGAGGCCGCCCTCACGGACACCCGTATCACCGGGCAGGTGTCGGAACGCGTCCTGCCGCTCACCTGTCCCTGCCCCTGACCCGAACCGGCGGTCGGGCCGGCGCCAAGAGCGGCCGAGAGCCGTACCGTCGTTCCTGGTGGATCAGGAACGACGGTACGGCCCTAAGATTCTCGACCGTGCCCCACCTTGAGATATCCGACCTGATCACTGTCACGGATCCACACGACGGGCGGCGCCTGCCGGGCCGACGTGGTCAGCCGTCTCCTCGAGTGCGGTGATCAGCGGGCGGCCCGTATCGTCGCGGCACTGCCGACCGACGGGGACGGTGTGCTCGATCCGCTCGCCGTGGACCGCCTGATGATCAGCGTGCACACCGAACTGCAGCGACTCCGCGAGGAGTTGCGCATCGACGACCGTCTGGTGCACGTGCTCGGACCCTTGTTCGCCGCCATACGCGCCACCGCTGGGCACGGTGGGCCGTTCCGCCTGGTCGACATCGGCTCCGGGCTCGGTTATCTCGTCCGCCGGCTCGCGGCCACCCGCGCTCTCGGTCCGGACGTCGAGCTCGTCGGGGTCGACCTCGATGCCGCACTGGTCGGCGAGGCCGGCCGCCTGGCCCGTGCCGAGGGGCTCGCCTGCGGTTTCGTCCACGGCAACGCCTTCGACCTGCCGGAGGCCGCCACCGTCTATGTGTCGACCGGTGTCCTGCACCACTTTCGCGGACCCGCTCTCGCCGACTTCTTCCGGGCGCAGGCCGCCTCGTCGGCGCTCGCCTTCTGCCACTTCGACATCGCCGCCACCCGCCTCGCCCCCATCGGCGCCTGGGTCTTCCACCGTGCCCGGATGCGCCATCCGCTCGGCCGCCACGACGGCGTCGCCTCCGCCCTTCGCGCCCACAGTGACCACACCTTGCTCAGCGCTGCGGAAGTTCCGGGCATACGGCCGTTGCTGTACGAACCCCGGGGCATGGCGAACCCTTTCTGCACCACCCTGCGCCCCGTGCTCGGCATCCGCCCACACTTGGAGGAACCGCTGCGCCGGGCTCTCGGCCGCGCTTCCCGCAGACTTGTGGGACCCGAGCAGCTCGCCGGGACGGCACGATGACCCCCGCCCCGGCGCTCGCCGCCCTCGGCCTGATGGACGCGGCATTCAGCGGCTTCCGTGCCTACGCGGGGCGGGATGCCCGGATCCGCAAGCACCGTGCCATCGCCCGGGCGGCACTGCGCGGCCTCGCCGCCGGTGCCGTCCTGCTGCTCGCTCCCGCGATCACCGCCGGCGGCGTGCTGCTGATCGCCGACGACCGGGCCCGGGCGTACGCCTCCCTCGCCGACGGCGGCATCGGCTACCTGGTTCCGCTCGTCGTCTACGCCGCTGTGGTGCTGCTCTCGCTCGCGGCCTACTTCGTCCTGCCGTTCCGCGCCAGCACCCTCGCCGTGGTTGTCGGCCTCGGTCCGCTGACCCTCTTGCGGCCGCTCGCCCTGGGCATCGCCTGCCTCGGCGCACTCGTCCACGACGGCGGCTGGACCTCCCTTCTCGTGGGTGCGGTGGCGGGCGTCGCCGTCCTGTGCGTCGAGCCCCTCGTGCACCGCCGCTGGTACGCCGAGGTGCTTCGCCCCCCTTCCGGCTGAGCGCTCCCGGTCCCCCGGCCTTCCGTATCAGGAGTGGATCTCCCGATGGCCGACGCCACCCTGGGCAAGGGATGCTTCCACCTCGGCGACGGGCGATTCGGCCGAGCCGGCCCGTGTCCGGGGCAGGACGAGACAGGTGAGGGCCAGCCCGATCAGGCTCAGTCCAGCGCCCGCCAGGCCGGTCCATCGCAGAGCGCCCGCGGCGACGATCGCGCCGCCGATGACCGAGCCGGCCGCGGCCCCGAGGTTGAAGGCGCCCACATTGGCGGAGACCGCCAGGTTCGGGGCGGCGCCCGCGTGGTGCAGGATCAGTCCCTGCAGCGGGGCAATGGTCGCGGTGGCCAGAAGACCGAGTACCAGAACCGCAGCCACAGCGGTGGGCTGCCACATCACGGCGAACGGGACGAGTAGGAGCGTCCCCGCCAACCCGCCGAAAACACCTCGTACGGTGGCGCTCATCGACTTGTCGGTCAGCTTTCCGGCGGTGATGTTGCCGAGGAAGCTACCGGCCCCGTAGGCGAGCAGCAGTCCGGAGACCGACGCGGCGGAGAAGCCGGAGAAGCGGATCAGCAGCGGGGCGATGTAGGTGTACACCGTGGCGACCCCGGAGAAGCCCACCGCGGTAGTGGCGATGGCGAGCATGACCGGCCGACGCGTCACCACGCGAATCTCGTCACGCAGCCGCGTGGACGGCGCCTCCTGCCGGGTGAGGAAGGCGGCCAGGAGGACGGTGCAGACCAGAGACAGAACGGTCAGCACGGCGAATGGCGCCCGCCATCCGGCGCTCTGTCCGAGCAGCGCTCCCAGGGGCACTCCGAGGAGGGTGGCCACGGTGAAGCCGGAGGCCACGGTGGCAATGGCCGATCCCGTCCTCTCGGCCGGAACCACCCGGGTCGCGGTCACCAGCGCCAGCGCCAGGAAGGAGGCGTGACTGAGTGAGGACACCACGCGGCCCACCAGGAGCAGACCGAACGACGGCGCCACCGCGCTGATCGCGCTCCCCGCCGCGAACAGCAGCATCAGGCCGATGGCGAGCCCCTTGCGGGGCAGACGTGAGGTCACCAGGGCCATGAGCGGCCCTCCGGCCACCACCCCGAGCGCGTAAGCGGTCACCGCTTGTCCGGCAGTTCCCACGGAAACGTCGAGATCAGCTCCGACCTGGGGCAGCAGCCCGGCGATCAGGTACTCCGAGGTACCCACGACGAAGACGCTCGCGCACAGTGCCGCAAGGGTCGCGAAATCCTTGTTCATGTTCATGCGGCAGACGCTAAAGTCTCACATCGGTATGAGAGTCAAGACGAGCAGGCATTGCCCGCCTCGCCATCAGGAGGTCGTTGTGCGCATCGGTGAGCTGTCCCGGCGGACCGGCGTGGCCGTGCACCTGCTGCGCTACTACGAAGAACAGGGTCTGCTCCACCCGCAGCGGCTCCCCAGTGGCTACCGGGAATACGTCGAAGAGGACGTTGCCATCGTCCGTCGCATCCGCAGCCTGCTGGCCGCCGGTCTGAACACCTCGACCATCGCCACGGTTCTGCCGTGTCTGCGGGACACCGGCGACCGCCTCGTTCCCACCTGCTCGGACCTGCTCGCCGACCTCTACCAGGAGCGCAGCCGCATCGCTCGGACCATCAGTGACCTTCAGTCCTCCATGGGCGCCCTCAACGACGTCATCGCTGCGGCCCCGGCCGACGTGACCCGCCGGGCGCTTGCCTCCCTCGACGCGTAAGCGAATCGACCCACTCACTCACGGGCCCCCTTTCGCCGGAGCAGGATCAATCCCCAACCCGGCGGCACGAGGAACAGAACCCAGCTTCTCCAGCGTCCACCGGGCGCCGCCCGAGTACGAGAAGTGCCGGGCGCACCCGGAGATCACGAGGAACACCGCACGGGTGCCGGCCCGTTCTGCCGGGACGGCACCCGCACCGCGGACCGGGCCGAGCACCCGTCCCGGCCCGGATCCGGCGGACGCTCCCCATATCTCCGCGGGTGGTCAGTCCTCCCCGGCGATATGTGTCTCCGCCCAGGCCACCAGGCCCGGATCGGCGAGGGTGGCGACCCAGGAGTCGGCGTGCTCCGCGCCGGGTCCGTCGGGGTAAGGTCCCGTGCCCAGAACCCGGAGTCCGGCCTTCCGCGCGGACACGATGCCGGTGACGGAGTCCTCCACGGCGAGCGCCTCCTGCGCGGGAACCCCGCAGAGGCCGGCGGCGACCGTGTAGACGTCCGGATGCGGCTTGGGCCGTACGCCGTCGCCCGCGACGACCACATGGTCGAAGTGGCTGAGCAGGCCGGCCCGTTCGAGGCTCGACTCCACCATGTCCAAGGGGCAGTTGCTCGCCACCGCCAGAGGAAGGTGCCGGGCTGCGAGCCGTACCAGTGCGGCGGCACCCGGCATGGTGACGGGATCGTCGGCGACCAGCGCCGTGAAGTGTCTGAGCAGAGCGTCCGTCATGTCGTCGGCGAAGTCGGGTTTTCCGCACTCCTCGGCCATGAGGGCGCCGCATTCGGTGTAGTGGACCCCCTTGGCGCGTTCCGCGAAGCCTGCCGGGGGCCGGAGGCCGAACTCGGCGAAGACCCGCTGACGTGCGTCCTGCCAATGACTTTCGGTGTCCATCAGGGTTCCGTCGCAATCGAAGACGATCGCCGACGGGGACCAGGAGAAAATGCGATGAGCTGTCATTTCTCTGCCGTTCTCGGAGAGCGCGCCCACCCCGCCCGGTCGGCGGGTGCAGTGACACAGGCTGCGGGAAAGGCGCACTCGACTGCTGAGATCGCGATGGCGCACGCTCTCGGTCGACCGCACGCGGAGACGGAATGATGCCGCCTCCCGGGCACGCCACGACGGACGCCTTTCCGTCCTGTCCGAGGTGAGCCCGAAAACATCGTAGTGACTACGTTAATTTCGGCATCAAGCATCACGCAATCACTACTTCGAGTGTTTGACGGCCGGTGGACGACGGAGCCGGCACCCGGAATCCGACCACGCCGAGCCATCGAGAAATCGATGGCGCCACCCGCAACCACGCCTGAAAAAAGGCAAGTTGCGCAGGTCAGGAGCGCACGCACGAAGGGCCGCGCGTAGGCCCGACCGCCACCCCGCCTGCGAACCGGTTTACGAATTCTTCAATGCCGCCCACACGCAGACACAGTCGAAGAATAATAAAATCTCCGCGCGTCGAATCCTCGACATCGGGATACCGGCGCAGCTCTGCGCCATACACAATCAGACACATGACCGAAGGTAGAACGTCCGTGCAAGACAGAGCGCAAGCAACCAGGAAAGTGCTCCTGGAATCCGCAGCACACCTATTTGTCGAACAGGGGTATGCGGGCACCAGCATCAATGAGGTCGGTGACCGTTCGGGCCGTACCAGCGGAGCGATCTACTTCCACTACTCCAGCAAGGAGAAGCTGGCCCTCGCGGTCGTCCACGCCCAGTTCGCCAGCTGGCCGCAGTTGAACGCCCGTTACACCGCTCCGGGCATCCCCCCGCTGGAGAAGCTGGTCGCGCTCAGCTTCGATGTGGCCCACACCCTGCGGGAGGACGTCATAGCCCGCGCCGGCGCCCGCCTGTGGACCGAGCGCCGCAGCATCGACGCGGCCGTGCCCGCGCCCTTCGCCGGCTGGACCGCGGCAGTGACGCGGTTGCTCGCCGAGGCGCGGGCGCGGGGCGAACTCGCCGGAGGAATCGATCCCTCGGGCACGGCCACCACCCTCGTATGTTCGTTCTTCGGGCTCTACACCCTGACGGACGAGGTGGCGGGTGAGCGAGAACTGGGGGCCCGGCTGAACCAGTGGTGGCTGCTGGTCCTCGGCGCCTTGCAGGCCCGGCCCGATCCGGCCGCGCTGCTTGCCCGGGTACGGTCCCGCCTCGCGGCGAACGGCGTCCGCATCCCGGTGCGGACGCGGCCCCGGGCCGGAGGCAAGGCCGTTGGGGCGCAGCCCGACGTGGCGGCGAGCGGCTGAGGCGTGTCCCGCGGGCTCCGCGGACTTCGGCCGCGCGGGGGCGGCGGGGCCGGCCGGAACAGGGAGGGCGCTTACGGCATCAGCGGGACGCCGGACGCTCCTCGTCCCCACATCCCGGTACCGCCCGTCCCCGGTCCGGGAACACCGGGGACGGGGAGGTCGAGAAGGCGGCCGAGGGACGCGGTAACACCTGCCGCGTGTTCGGACAGGTGTTGATCGGCCCATGCACCCGCCAGCACGTGAAAATCGGTCAGATCGCTCTCGACGCCAATGAGCAGCCGACGCATCTCCGGCACGGGCACTTCGATCACCGTGCCCTCGTCGCCGCCGGTCGCGCCCGTGAGCCGGACCATGTCACCGATCCGCTCAGCGATCCTCTTGCTGTCGGGAGCGTGGTCGTACCCGATGACGCAGTGGCCGTCGACAACTGCCTCCCAGTCGCGCCGCTCCTCCAGCCCGTCGCAACAGCCGGGTGCGAAGACGGCGCCGGTGGAGGTGTCCGTGACGCGCAGGCCGCCCGGCACCAGGAGGAAGTCGAGGTGGAGCAGGCCGTTGAGGAACCCGGCGAGCGGATCGGCCGGACGGGGCGGCAGGTCGTTGGCCTCGGGGTCAGCGTCGTTGTACGCGGCGATACGTGCAAGGGCCGCGCCGACCTCGGCCGGTGAGAGCCCACCGCCGAGCGTGAGAAAGCCGAATCGTTCGGTCTCGGCGACGGGCCAGAGGCCGAAACCCTCCGGGGTGTCCATCTCCAGGACGGGCTGCATCATGATCACCGGTGGCAGTGTTCCGCAGGCCGCGAGTGTCGCGCCAGTCCTTTACGCGCGGGTCCATGGCCGGCACCCCGGATCACTTCACCGTCCCGGTCGCCTCCCCGCCCGCTGCCGCCCGGCCGAGGGTGCGGTCGAAGGCGGTCATCAGGAGGTAGACCACCCCGGCGGCGAGCATCACCCAGGCGAGCTGGTGCATGCCGCCGGTGTCCGCGTGATCGCCGAAGGAGGCGGCGGTCGCGGAGGAGGCGACCATCGAGCCCATGTAGGAGAAAGTGCGCAGCAGCCCGGCCGAGGAGGCGGTGCGCTCGGGATCGGCCTGGAAGTAGATGGAATTCTGCAGCGCCAGGTTGTTCAGCCCCTGCGGGACGCCGAAGATCAGGGCCACGAGGAGCAGCATCCAGACGGGGCTGGTTCCGGAGAGCGTGAGGATCACCAGGCAGGCGACGATCTGCCCGGCCGCGCCGACCAGCAGCTTGCCGCGCACGCCCTTGCGCCGCCCGGTGACGACGGAGACGCAGATCGCCATCAGGAACATGGGGATCTGCACCAGTCCGGCGTGGAAGGGCGAGAGTCCGTGGCCTTCCTCGGTCCACTGGCTGAAGCCGTAGAGGAAGGCGTAGGCGACGACGTACGCGACGAGCGCGCGGCCGTAGGTGGTCAGCAGGGGCGTGTTCCCGCCGAGTACCCGCAGGTCGATGAAGGGGGTCTCGGCGCGCAGCTCCCGTACGGCGAAGGCGGCTCCGGCGGCGGCGACGATCAGCAGCAGGTACCAGTTGCGCAGGTGCAGGTTCATCAGGAAGAGCAGCAGCGAGGTGAGTGTCGCGGCGAACAGGCCCATGCCGGGGAGGTCGATCCGGGCTGCCACGCTCCCCCGCACCTTCGCCGGTTCGTCGGAGGCGTACTGCTTGGGCAGTCGCCACAGCCCGAGCAGTACGGCCGCGACGGCGAGCGGGATGTTCAGCGCGAAGGTCGCGCGCCAGCCGCCCACCCCGATCAGCAATCCGCCCAGCAGCGGCCCGATCACGGCGACGGTCTGGTTGGCGACGGCGAGCGCGGTCAGAATCCCGCCGGGGTTGTCCTGTCCGGTGCGCTTGCCCTCGCTGCGCAGCAGCGCCATGGCGGCGGGGTATCCGGCGCAGGTACCGAATCCGAGCAGGACCCGTGAGGCGATCAGTACGCCGAGGTTCGGTGCCAGGGTGCCGACGATTCCGGCGACCCCGACCAGGCTCGTGCTGAGGAGGAAGAGCCTGCGCGGCCCGAATATGTCGATGAGCCGGCCCACGACGGGCTGCCCGAGTGCGGTGGCGAGGTAGAGGGCGGAGACCAGCCACGCCGTCTGGGAGGCCGGAGCGCCGAGGGCTCTGGCGATGGGGACGAGCGCGACGGAGATGATCGTCGAGTTGATCGGGTTCAGGACGGAGCCGAGCATCATCGGCGGCAGCAGCCGCCGGTCGAACGCCGGCTTGTCCGTCCCGGGTATGGATTCCGTCTTCGCTTCAGTCATGCGTCAACCGCTCCAGTACGGCCAGGGCGGCGATCACTGCCTGGCGTTCCTCTTCCGTGCACCTGTCCTGCAGCCGTTCGGCGAGCCACTCCGTGCGGACCTGCCGGCCTTCCTCCAGCCGGCGGCGGCCCTCCGGGGTCAGCTCGATCAGCAGGCGTCGGCCGTCGGCCGGGTCGGGGCGCCGCACCACCAGTTCCCTCGCGGCGAGTGCCGCGACCATCGCCGTCATCGACTGGTGGCGTACCCCTTCCGCGGAGGCGAGTTCACTCGCGGTGACGCCTCCCTCACCGGACAGCCGGGCCAGGACCGAGGTCTGGCCGAGGGTGAGGTCGTCGACGGCGGAGGCGTTCAGGATGCGACGCCGCAGCCGGCTGATGATCGCGCGGATCGCGTGCGAAGCCTGGACCGCAGAGGGCGACGGGTGCGGGTTATCGCTCATGCGTTCCACCATAGCTTCTACAGTCTGAGCTGTACAGTTCCCCCTGTATGTTCTGGGAGTCGTTCACCGCCCTCAGCCGCGGCGACGACGCCCCGAGAAGGGCGGCGACGGGCACGGGAACGCGGAAGGGGAGAAGCAGCGGCAAGGTTTCCCGGCACCTGGCCGTGGAGTCCGCCGTCGGCCCGTACACGGCAGCCGCCCCGCCTACCGCCGGGGCCGAGGTGGCCAGGTCCGACGGAAGCGGGGCGGCGTTGGTGCGGTGTTGCCGGGGTGAGACCGGTCGCGCTCTGTGTGGCACGCGTCGTTCGGCCTGCGGTGTCTCAGGGCGGCAGAGAGCGTGACGCGCGGCGCGGAGGCGGAAGCGTTCGCACCGTGGGAAAGCTCGGGGGGCTCAGGCGTTCAGGATCTTCGCCTTCTCGGTGGCGAATTCCTCGTCCGTCAGCAGCCCCTGCGACTTCAGGTCCGCCAGCGCGGTGAGTTGCGCCACCCGGTCGGGTGCCGCCGGAGCCGCGTACGTCTGGGGCGGGGCCTGTTCGACGTACCGCTCGTCCGCGCGGGGCTGCATGTGGTTCGACACCGTCCTCGCGGTGCCGGTGATCACGGCGGTACGGGCGATGGTGCCGAGGAGGCCCGGTCGTCCCATGCGTCGAGGCATGATCATTCCTTCTTCCGTGTCACTGCTCGTCCAGGGCCGCGATGGCGCGTTCGACGTCGTCTCGGGGGATGCGCTCCAGGAAGACCATTTCTCCGTGCGAGCCTCGCAGCGCGGCCGCGAGCCGGGAGGCCCAGGCGTTCTCCCAGGCCACCACGAGAGCCGAGGAACCGGGGGCGAGATCGCCGGCCACGCCCTGCAGGTCCTCCTCGCTCAGCAGGTCGAATCTGCCGTCGGTCGTGCGGGCGAACGCCTCGGCGACCTCGGCGTCCTCGAGTTCGACGATGTCGACCGATCCTTCCGGGCTCCTTCGGACGAAGGCCAGGTCCAGGAGGCGGACGGTTCCCGAGTCGTGGAGGTCGCGGAGTGCGGGGGCGATGTCACCGTTGAACCGGTCTCCCTCGAACACGACGACAGCCACGTCCACAGGGCCGACCGAGTCGGCTTTCAGGCTGGTGGGCATGTACATCAACCTCTCTCGGAGGGTGCGATGGGCCGCCGTTGTGAGTGTAGGCAGTCCGGGCGGAACCGCATCCCGGCGCGAGAGGCCGACGGCCGTCGGGCAGACCGGTGCGGACCACCCCGGCGAACGCGATTCGACGGGTGGTCGGAGCCTTCGTGCCGACGACACCGAGGCCGTTACGGGCCCCTGAACGGGTCAGGCGCGCAGGCGGCCCCTGCGCACCGCCTGGATGCCCGCCTGGAATCGGGTCTCGGCGTTCAGGCTCGTCATCAGCCTGCTGATTCTGCGACGGACCGTGTGCACATGCAGGTCCAGGCGTCGGGCGATGGCCTCGTCCTTCAGCCCGGCGGCCAGCATGGTCAGCAGTTCCCCGTCCTCGTCGGCCACCTCCTCCGTACCGCCCACGCCGATCGGCAAGGCGCGCTCCCAGATCTCCTCGAACAGTGGCACCAGGGCGTTGCTCAGGAGGGAGTCACTGGCCACCACAGCCGCCTGGGAGGGATCCGCTGCGTCGCTCGGAGGGAGGAGAGTCACCTGACGGTCCACGGTGATGAGTTTCGTCGGCAGGTCCGTCGCCACACGTATCTCGACTCCCTGATCCCCCAGTTCACTCAGCCCGCGTGCACGGCCCGGGAATTCCAGGCCCGCACGGTCCACCACCGCACGCACCCGCACACCTCTTCGGACGAGATCGGTGACCGCCAGCGGGGCAGGCATTCCGTCCGGCGCGCTGGTGGCGTAGGGGGGCCGGTCGAGCAGACTGACCTCGGTCTGTGCGGACATCAGAAGGGCGTTCACCTTTTCGGCGATGTCCCGTTGCCCCCTCACCGTCTCGATGCCCGCACCCTGGGCGGGCGCTGACCGACCCAGCACCTGGGCGGCCAGGCGGTCTACCGAAGCGGTGAGTACCTCCAGATCCGATGAGGCGTCGAGGAGATGCGCGCGGCGCATGTGGATCTGGTTACGTATGGCTGTGGTGGGGTTGACCGCGGTGGGCAGCCGGTCGTCGGATTCGGGGTGAAGGAAACCGCTCGTATTCAACCTCTCCAGAGAAGCGTCGAGTTGATGGTCGGCCATGTCCACACTCCGGGCGAGCGCCTCCCGGTTCTCATACCGATTCGGCCCCAGGAGCGCCTCGTAGACCGAGAGTTCACCGGCTCCCAGGCCAAGGGTCCTCCACAGCCGGCGAGTCTGATCCATGCCTTGATCACATCCTGATCGGTACGGCCGTTCGCGATGCGCCCGAACACCACTGGTCTTGTTCCGACGCGACAGCGCGTTGGACGCTAGACGGCCGCCGTTACAGAGGAATTACACGGCAACGGACCAGACCGGTCCAGGAGTCCTCCCTTTCGCCGGACAGCTCCGGCCACACATGTGGGCACGCACACAAGTGTGTACCAGGAACGCATTGTTCATCCTCCGCACCCGTACTTGCATGGCCGTATCGGAAAGCGGTTCACCCACTCGTGCCACTGGAGGAGAACACCGTGCGGAGCTCAGTACGCAGGAGAGCGGACAAGCCGACGAGAACGCCCGGCGGTACCGGCGTCGGCCGGGGCACGGCGGCGCTTCTCGCCGCTGCCGGTCTGCTGGTGACCGGCATACCCGCCGCGGCCGCTGCCACCGCCGATGTCCCGGCCGCGGCGAGCGGGGTGACCTCCGGCGCCGACACCGACACGCCCGCCCTGGTCGCCGGCCTGCACGAGGAGGTCCCTGCCACCGGCAGCGCCGCCGACGCCGCGCGTACCCACCTCAAGGGGAAGCAGAGCCGCTACCACATAGCGGACACCTCCTCGAAGGACCTGTCGACCGTCAGCACGCAGAGCGAGGGCGGCCGGGAGACCGTACGCCTCCAGCAGAAGTACCAGGGTGTCCCGGTCCTGGGCGGCGAGTACGTCGTCCGTATGGAGAAGAAGAGCGGCAAGCGTGCCGTCACCGGCACCTCGGGGAAGTACTTCACCGACCTGAAGCTCGACACCGTCGCCCCCAAGGTCTCGGAGCAGACCGCTATCGACCGTGCCGTCGGCGCCGTCGTCTCGCAGCTGGGCCAGGCACCGCTGAAGCGCACCGCGAAGGGTGGGGATCCCGGCAAGGCCGCCCTGACCGGAAGCGCCGAGGGCCTGACCATCCTCCCGCAGGGCACCGGCGTGCTGACCCGGCACGTCACCGTCACCGGCGTCAGCCCGGTCGACGGGCAGCCCGTGAAGCAGGAGGTGTACGTCGACGCGCGCTCCGGCTTCCCGCTGCTGCAGTACAGCGGCATCAAGACGTTCGGCGCCACGGGTACCGGCACCGCCGCCACGGGGGCGACCGGCGAGGCACCCGAGGTGTCCACGGCCGCGGCCGACCAGCAGGTCGTCAAGGGATCCGCTCTCCGCTACAACGGCGAGAAGACCGAGGTGAACCTGTACAAGAACACCAAGGGCGTCTACGAGACGATCGACTACAGCAAGCGGACGGCCGATTCGCCGTACTACGGTCCCATGCTGGTCACCTACGACGCCCGCGGCCGCGAGGTCGCCTCCGCGTCCGGCGCCTGGCCCACCGGGATCAAGACCTTCCAGTCGACGACCCCGGAGCTCGGCGAGGACTTCACCGACTCAGGTGCCGTGGACGCCCACTGGGCGGCCGGCAAGGTCTACGACTACTACAAGAACCACTTCGGCCGGGACAGCCTCGACGGCAAGGACGGCTACATCTACTCCCTGGTCGGCGTCGTAGCCAACGGCCAGCCCTACAACAACGCCTTCTGGGACGGCACCAAGATGGTGTACGGCCAGGGCGGCGGGGATTTCCGCACGTTCTCCGCGGACACCGACGTCGTCGGCCACGAGATGACCCACGGAGTCGTCGAGAACACCGCGAACCTGGTCTACGCGGGCCAGTCCGGCGCCATGAACGAGGCCCTCGCCGACTACTTCGGCAACGCCATCGACCTGGAGGCGAACAATGTCTCCATGGACGATCCGGACTCCGGTCTGCTCGGCGAGGACCTCTGCACCACGCTCAGCCCGCGCGAGTGCGCCCTGCGCGACCTCAACGACGGCGCGACCACGTCGAAGGACTTCGTCGGCGTCACCTACCGCGGTGACAACGGCGGCGTGCACCTCAACTCCACGATCTTCTCCGGCGCTCTGTGGGACATGCGCCAGGACCTCGGCGGCGACCTCGCCGACAAGATCGTCTATCGTGCGCTGTCCGCGTACATGACGCCGCTCGACGGGTTCACCGAGGGCCGCGCCGCGGTCATCGCCGCCGCGCAGGAACTGGGCGTCACCAAGGCCCAGATGAAGATCGTCAAGCGGTCCTTCGACGCGCACGGCATCGCCCCCGGCTGGGAGAAGGCGCTCGGTGTCGACACCGACACGATCCTGTCCAAGGTCAACGTCTACAACACCGGCGTCGGCGCGGGCGGCGGCAAGTACGTCGTCTCCCGTTCCAACGAGGACGGCAGCGAGCCGTACTCGGTGTGGCTCGGCAACGCCTCCGGCAAGGGCACGCCCCAGCTGATGAGCGCCAACAACGGCGACTACAACGTCTACGCGGACACCGACGGCAAGACGGTGGTCTGGGCCGACTACAGCAGCAACGGGATCAAGATCATGGCGCGGCCGGTCAAGGGCGGCGTGACGAAGATGGTCGACGCCATCGGCAGCGACGTCTCCGGTCTCGTGGTGGACGGCGACTACGTCGCCTACACCGCGTTCAACCCGCAGTTCGGTGTCACGAACGTGCGCTACGTCAACATGAAGACCGGCGCGGCGGCCCTGGTCGACGGCGGCCGTCCCTACAACGTCTCGGGTCTGCCCTCCATCAAGGACGGCAAGATCGCTTACGCCAGGCTGGCCCCCGACGCGTACGGCAACTTCACCCTCGGTGTCCAGGTACTCGACGCGGCGACCGGCGCCAAGACGGAGATGCCCGTCGCCGACAGCACCAACACGGTGAGCATCGGCCAGACCGCGATCACCGACGACGGCGTCTACTGGATCGAGGACAACGACGCCACCGACACGGGAAAGGCCGCGGTGCGCCGCGCCGGCACCGACGGCTCGAACCCCGTCACCGTCATCCCCGAGGGTGGCGACGACTCCCTGTACGCGTACACGCTGACGGCGTCCGACGACGCGGTCACCGTGACGTCGCTGCCGCCGGCCACGTGGTGGGCCAACGACACGCTGCCGAAGCTCTACCAGGCGGCCCCCGACGGCAAGGGCGGCGCCCAGCGCGTCTCCTGCAACCGCGGCGACCAGGCCTACGCCATCGCCGACGAGGGGCAGCGCGTCCTGTGGCTGGACGGCACCACCGGCTACACGAACCTCGTGAAGCGGGACCGTCCGGCGGGATCCTGCTGACCAGGACCCACTGACAGCACGACGGCCGGACCCGAGGGGGGTCCGGCCGTCGTGCGTGCCGGGGGAGCCGCGCAGGAGAGATCCCGTGCGGCCGCTCGGCTCAGGCGTCGGCGAGCACCCGCGTCTCCGGGGCGAACGCGACGCCGAGCAGCGACTCCACCGGTGCGTACACGTCGGGCATGTACATCGTCGTGGAGAGGAGCAGGTTCGCGGCCGGGGCCACCAGGACGCTGACCTGCTCGCCGACCGCGACGTCGGCGGAGGCGAGCGGCTGCCCCGCCTCGTCGAACGTCGTGATCAGGTCCGGGAAGGAGGCCCGGCGGTCGCCGGCCAGGTCGAGCGCCATGTACTCGTTGACGAAGTGCAGCGTGGTGCCGTCGGCGTCGTCGAGGACGGCGACTCCGACGTCCAGGCCCTCGCGCTGCTCGCAGCGGTACTCGCGCACCCTGCCCGTCGCGACGATCTCGCCGCCGAGGTGCTGTGCGGCACCTACGGGGCCGTCGGCCAGGAACCGCTGCCCCAGCTCGATCGCGAATCCGATGGCGCCGGGAGCCCCGTTCTTCACGGCGTATCCGACGTCGACCGGGTTGCGTGCGACGCCCACCCAACCACCCGCCTCGACGGATGCGCGCCGGACCACGTTCGAGGTGGCCTCCAGGCGTCCGGAGACGGCGCCCTCCACATAGGCGTACGGCTTGCCGCCCGCGTAACCCTGGCTGGAACGGTAATCCTCCGCCAGGTGCAGCCCCATGGCGCCCATCACGCTCGACGGGTGGGCGCGGCCGTTGCACGCCAGGTCGATGACGGGCAGGCCGGTCATCGCAGCGTGGAACCAGCCGTTGATCGTGGTCTCCGCGCCGTTCTCGTTCGTGTGGATCGCGACGAGCTCGCCGGGCAGGTCCCGGCGGAGCAGCTCCAGCGCGCGCAGCAGGTGGGTCGGCAGCACCTGAGGGTCGGGCGCGGCAGGGGCACCGACGAGGGCGACGGTCGCGGTGAGGTCCTCGGCCCGGAACTCGTCGGCGGTCCACAGCTCGGGCGTGCCCACCTGGAGGGCCAGCTCAGCGGTGCGCAGGCCCCGCTCGACGAACCCGCCGCCGCCTCCGCCCAGTACGGCACCGCCGTACACGGCCGCGCGGATGTCGTCGTGGGTCAGCTGTCGCTTCACGGGGTCTCCCAGGGTGGTTCTGTGCGGTACGTACGAAAGGACGAGCGGGTGTCCTGTTACTTGGCGGCCTTGAACAGGCCGTTGCCGAACGAGTAGAGGGCGTCACCGGCGATGGCTCCGCCGGCGAAGACGTCGAGGTCCTCCTTGGCCTTCGGTCCGAGCACGCGCGGGGCGAGGATCCGGACCGCGATGCCGGCGGCGACCATCCAGCCGGCCATCGGCGTGGTGATCAGGAGGCCCGTCGCGAGCAGGATGCCGAGCTGGCGCTTGGACCCGCCGACGAGCTGCACGAGCGCGCCGGGGATCGCCCACAGGGCGAGGTGCTTGGCGGTCTCCACCGACGGGCCCGCCTTGATCGCCGCGACGTACGCGGCGTCGATCGGGGCGGTCTGCCCGTTGTCGAAGAACATCCGGTAGGAGACGACGACGACCACGATGGCGACGCCGAAGCCGATCATCGCGGCGATCAGCTGCTGGCGGCGGCCCTCCAGCTCGAAGGCCGGGTCGGCGTTCTCACCGCGCAGCAGGTGGCCCGCCTTGAGGTCGTACCCCATGTCGGCGAAGGCCGGACCGGTCGCGGCGGTGAAGCCGGACAGAACGACGAGCGCCTCGGGCGGGAAGCCGATGAGGATGCCTAGCAGCAGCGTGATCAGGGCGATCGCGAAGGCGGGGAACCAGCCGGAGTGCATGGAGGCGATTCCGACGAGCAGTTCGTGCAGGAACGCGGCGACCGTGGCGTAGAAGAGGAAGCCGATCAGCATGCCCGGGCTCATGTGCGTGGCGGCACCCGTGCCGAACGCCAGCAGGACGGAGATCACCAGGTAGGCGCCGAAGCCCAGGCGCATCGAGCGGCCCAGGCGCTTCGCGCCGTCCGTGGTGTCCTCCGGAGCGTCGGCCGTCGCCGCGCGGGCGGTCCGGGACTCGTCCGCCGCGCTCCGGCGGGTCTTGACGATGGTGCGGCCGACCTGGACCAGGGCGACCAGACCGGCGCCGATCATCATCCCGTGCGGCAGATACATCGCGTTGAGGTCGAGGCCGAACAGCGGGTCGGCGTACTGGGTGAACAGCAGGCCGACACCGAAGGCGGCCATGGCGCCGAACCCGCCGATGAGCGCCACGCCGAAGGCCGACATGGGCAGCGCGAACGCGGCTCCGACCATCCCGGTGAGCAGCCCGAGGCCGAGCACCTTGGCGCGACGGCCGCCCTCGTCGCCCGCCTTGATGGCCTCGGCGGCGGCGATCCCGGGCGGCCAGGGGTTCTTGGCGGGGAAGGCGGGGGTGTCGTACATGCGGTAGAGCAGCCAGGCGTCGACCAGCATCGCGGCGGAGACCCCGATCAGCATCGGGACGATCATGTTGTCCATCCCGAAGAGGAACGGGATCCCGATCGGCAGGAAGAGGCTGTTCGCGGCGCCGAAGGTGGCCGAGGAGATGCTGGTCTGCGCCAGGTTCTGGGCGTGCACCGAGCGGAACCCCCGGAACCAGACGAGCGGCACCCGGGCGAGCGTCATCGCGGCCAGCGCCCCGATCAGCGAGGTGCTGGGGGTGACGCCGAGCGTGGCGAGCAGCTGCACGCCCACGACGGCGCCGAACACGCTGAGCACCACGGTGAGGATCAGATTGCCGGGCGCGAGCGCGCGGGGATGGCGTCGCGCCTCGCCGGCGCTGTGCGCATCACCCGAGGTGTGCGAAGTGTCCGTGACGGCCTGGGGAGCGGCGTCGGTACTCATGGTTCTCCCGTGCTCCTGATCGGGCGGCGGACTGTTTCGGCCACCGAAAGGTTCCATAATCTGGAACCAGGTCTTAATATGTAGATCTCTGGATCATCCATACGGCGCAGTCAGCCGTCAAGGGAGCAGCCGGATTTCTCGACATGCGGGCAGTCCGCGACAGCGGACGAGGGGCGGTCACGAGTGCGGTCCGGCGCCCCTTACGATCGGACGACACGACTCGGGGGAGCTCGGGGGAGGCGGAAAAACCGGTGAGCACACTCGCCAACGCGCGCGACGTCCTGCGCCTGATGGCGCGCCTGCAGCGCGACCTGACCGTGACGGATGTCGCAGGGGCGCTGGACCTGCCCAAGAGCTCGGTGTCGCGGACGCTGAGCATGATGGCCGAGTACGGCTTCCTCGACCGCGACCCGATGAGCCGCGCCTACCGCCCCGGTGAGCTCGTCATGGAGGCCTCCTACCACTTCCGGGTCTCGCGCAGCACCGCCTCCCTCCTGGAGGAGGAGCTGGCCAGGCTGGTCGCCGACATCGGATACACCGGGTACGTCGACGTGCTCGACGGCGCCGAGTCGCTCGTGCTCCACATGCGGATCGGTACGGTCGGCGCCCTCCAGGCGTACACGCCGGCGGGTACCAGGGCGCCCGCCTACGCCAGCTCCATGGGCCGCGCCCTGCTCTCCCGCCTCGACGACGCGCGGGTGCTCCGGCTCCTGGACCCCCGCCTCGAACAGAGCACGGGCACCGCCCCCCGTACCCCCGGTGAGCTGGTCTCCTGTCTGGCCCGCGTGCGCGCCGACGGCTGGGAGTCCTCGCGCGGCGAGTACGTGCCCAACGTCGCCGGAATCTCCGCCGCCGTCGTCGACAGCGACACGGGGCAGGTCTTCGGCATAGGGATCGCGCTGCCCGCCCCCGAACTGCGTGACGAGAACGAGGCGCGCTTCGGCCGGGCCGTTCGGGACGCGGCCCTGCGCGTCGGCAAGCGGATCGGCGACCCGTACTGGCTGCGCTACACGGAGAGCGGCGCCGCCCGCTGACCCGACCGCCGATCAGCTCAGCAGCGGTTCGAGAGCCGCGCCCACCACAGCGGCCGGGGTGAGAACGGGCACGGTCACGCCGGCCGCCCGGAGCGCCCGACGGTGCCGGGCACCGTATCCCATGCAGTCGAGCATCAGTGCGGTCGCACCCGCTTCAAGGTGGCCGAAAGCCGCATCGCACAAGGCCCGGTCGTCGTCCGCGTACGGCGAAGCCGCGGCGAACAGAGGCGCCGGATCGATGGCCCGCCACTTCTCGCGGGCTTCGGGAACCTGCTCCGGCAGCGGCACGACGACACCTACCCGGCTTCCCCGCAGTACCGTCGCCACGTAACCCGTCACCAGCGCGTCGGGCTCGACGAGCCGCGCACGGCGGGTCCGCAGGCTGGGGAACTCGCCGGTGCACAACAGCACCACGACATCGGCACCCTCCTCTTCCACCTGGTCGACGCGGCTCCGCAGAGCCGCCCCCACGGCCCCGGCGTCCAGGGTCACCGAGCCGCCGTCGGCCAGCCGACTCAGCAGCGTCGCACCTCCGTCCACCGGGCCGAAGCGCACCTCGGCCTCCGCTCGGGTCAAGCCGTCGAGCACACCGGCGTGCCGCACACGCGTCGCCGTCGGCAAGTGCGCCTCGACAGCGGCGGACAGGTCCGGGCGGGGTGCCTGACCGATGGTCAGAAACGTCAACGTGTGCACGGGGCGCCGCCTTCACGGAAGTTCCGGATTATGGACATGAGTTCCGGATAACGTTAGTCGCATTCGGCAGGACACGGTAGGTGCGAACGAAGGGCTCGTCACGTCGTCGGCCGCCGCACACCTCTCACTCCGGATCAGGTCGCCCGCGCGGCCAGGCACCGGATGCGCCCCCGCCCGGGTCTCGTGCGGTGCGCCCCGTACGTCGGGTGCCCGCCGCGCCCTCGCGCGCGTTCACGACGCCTCCACGTCCGCGCGTCGAAGACGGTCCGTTCCGCGGACTCGTCCCGCAAAAGCCCGGCGTGGTCGTCGTCGTGCGGCGGAGACACCGGCGGGAGGGACGACTCCCCGCCCGTCCGTCGCCGACGCAGGTGATTTCGCCGATGCCCACCGGCCACCGCTCCGAGACTCTGGCCGGGCCAGTCACCGAGACCCGCAACTTGTCAGGAGCATTCCATGCGTCGTTCTCCGCGCCGTCTCCTCGGCGTCCTCGCGGCTGCCGCCGCCGCGTTCACCCTGTTCTCCTCGGCGTCGGCGGCGGGCGCGGCCGACTCCGCGTCGGCGTCGGCCGCCTCCTCCGTCACGCGGTCGGCCACCGCCTCGGTGCTCTCCACCAGCACCCCGGTCGTGTTCGTCCACGGGTACACCGGCAGCGCTTCCAACTGGGTGACCGCCAAGAGCGTCTTCCAGCTCAACGGCTGGTCCAGCTCGAACCTGTTCGCCTACGAGTACAACTCGTACGGCAACAACATCACCAACGCCCAGGGCCTCGCCACCTTCGTCGACAACGTGAAGGCGCAGACCGGTGCGAGCAAGGTAGCGATCGTCAACCACTCGATGGGCGGCCTGGTCAGCCAGTACTACCTGAAGGTGCTCGGCGGCAACACCAGCGTCAGCCACCTCGCCTCGATCGCCGGGGCGAACCACGGGACCACGTACGCCAGCGCCTGCCTGATCTACACGACCTGCCAGCAGATGTACCCGGGCTCCTCGTTCATCTCCCAGATCACCTCGGGCGACGAGACCCCCGGCACCACCAAGTACGCCACCTGGTACTCGGCTTGCGACGGCATCATCCTCCCGTACACCAGCACCAAGCTGGACGGCGCGACGAACAATCTCGTGGCCTGCCAGACCCACATCGGGTACCTGACGGACACGGTCGTGCTCGGCCAGATCGCCAAGTTCGTCGCCTCCTGACCGCCGGCGGCCCGCCCCGGGGTCCGGGCGGGGCCGCCCCCTCCGCGAGCGAACGCGCCCCGTCCTCCGGCACCTGAGTGCTGGGCGACGGGGCGCGTTCGGGCTCTTCTCCGTCAAGGTCGGCTCAGACCCCTCGGGCGGCTGGGGCCCGCCTCACCGCGTGGGGGCGGACTCCGAGGGCCCGACGGCAGGGGACTGGTCCCGTGTGTGGAGGGTGAGTCCCGACACGTGGCCGGCCTGGATCACCGGCCCATGCTGGACTCCACCATTGATGTCGTTGTGCACGACAGCAGGGAGTCGGGCCGGCACGTCGAATTGCCGCAGCAGTGCCAGCACGTCACGCAGCTCCTCACTGGTCACGGAGCCGGTCCGCAAGAGGTGATGCAGGTGTACGTGCCACTGCGCCGTGACCTCCCGCACCGTCCGTGCGCTGGTGCCCGCGTCGGCAGCGAGCACCCTGTCCCGGGCGCCGTCCAGGTCGGCGACCACGGTGGGAGCGGTGGGCGAGAGCAGCCTCGCGAAGAGCTCACGCACTTGTGTCCAAGAGTCGGTGACCATGAGCGAGACCAGCGTCGTCGCTCCGGACGCCGCGAGGGTGGCGAATTCGGTGTCCATGGCTCTTCCTCACGTGTGGTCAGAACCGGTCCGTATCGGTCTCTGCGTCGGTCTGTCCCGGCGAAGCCGTGCGGTTCGGGGTGAAGGTGGCGGGTGGGTCGAAGCGGTGGACCAGGTCGTCGGCCGCTTCGTGCTGCTCCTGAGTCCGCATGATGTCCGCCAGTTGCTTGGCCAGCATGCTGCGCCGAACGTCTCCCTGCGGGAAGTCCATGGCGTCCAAACCCTCCGCGAAGTGGTCCGCGACCGTGGGCGCCTCTACGCGGAGGACTTGCTCATCGAGGACGTCATGCTCTTCGCGCGGCTGGGGAAAGAGGTCGCGCAGCAGTTCGGGGACAGCGGTGTCGTTCGCCGCGGAGGTGAGCTGCGCGAGGAGACCGAGATCAGCGACCGTCTTCTCCACTTGATCGTCGTTCTTGGCGAGCCACCACACCACGGCGCTGCCGGTGTCCTTGAGTACGTCCTCGCCCAGGTACTTGCGCTTGCTCTGCTCGTACGTGCGCTGGTGCTCCCAGACCGCCTTGTCCTTACGGACACCGGCGAGGCTGTCCAGACGCTCCTGATCGTGCTGGTGGAGAGTGAGCGTCACGTTCTCGGCCATCGCGCGGAGGTGGCCGCTGCCGTCCGGGAGCATGTGGCCGAGACAGCCGTTCAGTTCGTGCTGGACGAAGGAAGCACGCATGGGCTCTCGTTGTTCGGTGACAGCCCGGGCGCGGGCGAGAACCGCCTCGACCGCGAGGCCGGCAGGGTTGAGCACGGGATCGCGGTCGGAGGTGTCGAGAAGGTGCCACCGAACGGTCGCGGAGATCAGAAAGTCGTAATCGGCCCAGAGGCTCGGTAGGGAGACATGTCTGACCTGTTGTTCCTGGCGTTCGATGGGGGCTGCCGTGAGTTGTTCCTCGAAGCGGACCGGCACATGGCCCCTGCGCCGCCGGGCGGCTTCGAAGGCTACAGCCGGGATCAGGACGAGGAATGTCACGAGAGCAGGCCAAGCCCATGCGGGCCACTGCTGCGTGACTCCGAGGATGGTCATGAGCAGTCCCAGGATGATGGTGAGGAAGACGGTGGTCGTCTTGCTTCCGGTCGTCACTGCGAGGTCTCCCTGACTGGTTCTTACGGTGACGGTGAGGTGAGTGGGCCGATGCCCTGGGCGATGCTGATTTTCTGAAGAAGCCGGTCGGAGGCGGCTGCGGCGCGTGAGGGCCCGGCCGGAGACGTGCGCTCGGCCTCACGTGCGCTCGCGTAGAGCGCGGCGAAGGTGGCGCCGCGCCCATCGCACCTGCCGGCTGCCGCCACCAGAAGGTCAAGCAGGATGTCGCCCCGGCGTTCGAGCAGGGCCGCGTGGTGCAGCCAGCCCACCACGGACGACTGCCAGGTCTCGCGAGGGAGTCCGCTCAGCACGGCATTCCAACACGTTGTCAGAGAGTCTTGAGTCCCGGGCTCCTCCACCAGCCCGTGGGCGTGGCCGTACGGACCGATCAGCGGTCCCGGGTCGCAGACACTCAGGAAGATGCCCATCTCGGCAGGTGTGTGCCTCTGTCGTGCGAGCCGGTCGAGCAGTCTCCTGCGCAGCCGGGGACTGGTTGCCACAAGGTCGCACAGTGCTTCGCGGGCACGGCCGGTTCCCTGCTCACGGCGGGCCAGGTGGTACAGCCGCAGCATCGCCTGATCGGGGTGGCTGACCGCGATGACATCGGCGCAGACTCGAATGAGGACTTGGGCGAACTCCGCGTCGGGCGGCTTCTGGACGCACCACTGATAGACCTTCTGCCGAAAGGCACTTCCGTGTCCGGGAGCCACCAGTCCGCAGGTGAGCGCGTGGACGGCCGCCTCCTGTCCGGCCCGGCTGGTGCCTCTGGAGCTCCAGCTCTCCGCGAGTGACGCCAGCCCCGCGCGGTTGCCGGTCCGTAGGTACTCCCCCGCCAGTTGCGCCACCAGCCTGTCGCGGAGCTCCCTCGTGAGGAGAGGGTCGCCGGCGTCCACCGTCAGCGCGGTCCAAGTACCCAAGTGCCGGCGCAGGTCGGGCAGGTGGTCCCAGACGTGAGTGCGGACCGCGGTGTCGTGGTCGAGTTCGGTGAACCGGACATGACCGTCGGGCCCTGCCTCGGCGGAGACCTCCGCCAACCGCTCGGCAAGGTCCTTGTGCTGGAGGAGCGGAAGATCGTCGTCGGGAGAACCCGCGGTACGCAGCAGCAGCCGGGTCATGCGGTGAATGACGTCGGCGTGGGCGCCGTGCAGCATCGAGACGCTGATCAGGAGTGCCCTCTGAGAGCCTTCCCGCAACTGGGCGAAGAGCGCGGCCACCTCCTTCCGACGATCCGCTTGTGCCTTCCGGGCAGAGGCGCACCACTGCGTGTACCCGTCGCCAGGGCGCGCGGTCTCACGGGCTCGTCGCACCAGGTCGGCGAAGTCGGCGATCTCCCTCATCGTCCCTTGCTCCAGGAGACTGGCGAGGCTGGGGTCGGGCCGCCTGTACTGCTCGTAGGGCACACCGTGCGTGCGTAGGTGGCGCCGCAGGACCCTGGTGCCTCGTGGGCGCCCGATCTCGACCCGGTAGTGCTGAAGATCGGCGTCCAGGGCCCCGCCGTGCAGCATCACGACCACGAGGTGCGCGTCCTGTTCGTGGACCGTTTTACGGAGAGCGGGGAGGTCGGCCTGAGCCGCGGCCCATCGGACGGAATCGGCCGCGGACAGGTCGAGCAGCAGCCGGTCACCGGTACCGACCAGGTCCGGGTCACGAAGGGACAGTTCATCGTCTTCGCCGGGCAGGAGTTCGTGCAGTACGCCGGCGTCCCGCTGATACTCACGCAGAAGCACTCGGGCAGCGGAGGTACGGCCGCTCCCCGGGGCTCCGTCCAGGATCACCGTACCGGTGCGGGCGAGTCTCGAGCGGGCCTCCCCCATGCCGTCCGGGGCCACCAGGACACGCCTCAGCCAGGCGAGCTGGTCGTCGGCGATGCGGCGGAAGGACGGCCCGTCGGCCTCCCGAGGATCGGGAGCCGCGTGGACGTGGATGTCACCACTACCGGAGTGCACCGGGCCCCGCGCGTTGTCGATACGGCTGTGAGCACTCACCGGTTGTCGTCCTCACGCCTGCCCGATTCCCCGAATCGGTGCTGAACGCCGCCGTGATTGTCGCCCTCGAAGTACGTCATTCCGTCGCCGGAGAAATGCCGGCCGCCCGAAACGTGGTGGGAGTTCTGGTAGATGTCTCCGCCACCCGTGTGAACGGGGCCGTGGGTGCCCTTGATGACGGTGCCGCCGACGTCACCCGTGAAGTCGCGGCTCTGGACGGCTGTGCCGCCCACATCACCGATCGAGTTGGTCACGGTGTTCGGTACGAGCGGGGAGACCGCGTCCCGGTCCAGCTCGCGCAGTCCCGGGACCATGTCGGCGACCACGTCGCCCAGGCGCTTCAGACCTGCTTCGACGTCGTGTGTCCCGAAGACGATGGACTGGAGTTCCGCGAGCTGGGCCAGTTCATCGGGCAGGTCGGCCCTGTTCAGCCGATCCGTCTTGCGGCCGTCCAATACGGGAACGATGGGGATCTCACGCGACAACATCTCCTCGATCTCCTTGCGTACCCAGTCTTCCGGATCGCGCAGCCGGGCCTGGAAGTTCGTCCAGTCGGGCCCGATGACGGCCAGCAGGACGGCGCAGCTGCGCAGACCGTCCAGGAGCTCCTTGGGATACGCCCGGCCGGGTAAGACGGACTTCGATGCCCGGAAGATGCGATCCTTGCCGAAGCGACGCGAAAGTTCCTGGTCGATCAGTGCCGCGGTCATCTCGCCGTCTCCGGTGCGGTAGTTGATGAATACGTCCGTCATGATGGTTCCTCTTCTCTCAGAAGTTACGGAAATATGACAAAGCGCCCAGCCGCGGCCCCAGTCGGCGCACGGATGGATGGTCCGGATAGCGGGCCAGAACACGTGCGAGACGCCGCAGGTCGATCGTCACAGTCGCCGATCGCACCGCCTCCACCCCGTCGAGCAGCGGCTCCGTCAGCGCGCAGGCCCGGTCGATCTGCCCGTCCGCGGCACAGGCGAGCGCACGACGTACGCCGTACCGCACCCTCGTCCGCAACGCGTCGTCGGACACCTGAGCAAGCTGCCGGTCCAGCTCATCGGCCGCCTGCCCCGGTCGCCCGAGGTCGACCAGACACCAGCCCATGACCATGCCCACCGAGTCCGGCAGGTGCATGCTGCCGATGACCAGCGCGCCGGGGCTGTCCTCTTGGCGCGCGAGGAGCCCACGCGCACGATCCAGTGCGCGCAGGCATGCGTCCCGATCACCTGCGAGTGCGTGGCCCTGCGCCTCACGCTGCGCGGCCAGACCACGGATCCGAGGCGGCAGCGCACCGTTCTGCGCCTTCTGTGCCAGGGCCACCGTCTGCTCGGCGTCGTCCTGGTAGAGCGTGACCAGAGCCCTGCGGACCAGCGCGTATCCGCCCAGATCCCGGTCCCCACTGGCCTCCGCGAGATCGACCGCACGCTGCGTCCACCACAGTGCCGCCTGGTCGTCGCCCGACTCCTGTACCAGCCAGCCGACATACTCGGCATACCGCGAGCCGAGCGCCAGCAGCTCCTGCCGTGTGTCCCTGTCGGCATGGGCGGAAAGTGCTCGCAGAGTATGGGTCTGGGCGATCAGACCTGGCAGCAGAAAGCCCGGCTCGACGCTCTGGCCCATCCTCCGGTACTGCGTGAACAGAGAACGGGAGGCTTCCAGCATCCCGGCACCCGCGGCCGGACCGACAGGGCTCTCTCCCCCCATCCGCACTCTCAGCAGCGAGGCGGCGCCGGCGCTCACGATCTGCCGCCGTCCGACAGGCTGAAACCAGCTCGGGCCATCCGGTGACAGTTGCATCGTCCATTCCTCCTCATCGCTCGCATCCGGCACAGGACCGCCCAGTTGCGGCCCGGTACTTGTCGCCCCGCAGGAAATCAGTGCCCCGTCGGCCCGGAGCGCGGCATCACACAGACGAACGAGATCGCGACTGGGCACTTTGATCCCCCGCTCGACCTTGCTCAACTGCGCTTTGCTGTAGTGCACGGCCGCGGACAGTGCCGTGAGACTGAGTCCGGCGTCCAGACGACGCCTCCTCAGTTCCTCACCGAACGCGGTGGACAGCAGGGGCATGAGTACTCCCTAACCGTCCATCCAGGCGGAGGGCCCGCACGAAACTCTGCGGCAGCACCTGCTGGATGGACAAGCCGATCGATACTGTTTCCCGTTTCCTTCTCCTTCGGCGAGGCCGGCTAAAGGCCGTTCCCGGAAAAGGATCAGGAGTCGCGCATCCAAACTCGCGCAGACTGGCGCCGGAACGCCGCCTTTCGGACCAGCTGTCCGAAGGACGACTGCAGAACATCTGGTTCTGGACAGGGGTAGGGATGAGTTCCTTGCGCGTAGGGCGCGCGTTCGTGAGCAAAAAATGGCCGCGCATTCATATAGTTCACGAGGGGTCAACGGCCCGAGACCGCCGCCTGCCGGCCATCCCCACGACACCCCTGGCAAGGCTGTCGGGTCCCTGACAATAAGGAGTCGGCTCATCGCCCGTAGACGGTCTCCCGGGAGACGCCCTGTGTTCACGGCGCTCCGTTGTGGTGAGGAGGTGACTCCCAGACTCGCTCCACCTCCGGCGCTCACGGCAGCCACACGCCGACGGTTCGTCACCGTCACCGCCGCCGCTGCCGCCCTCGCCCTGTCCGGTGCCCTGCCCAGTGCGGGTGAGGCCGCCGCCGCTCCCGCCGCCCGGCTCAGAAACGATCCCTTCACCCTGGGTGTCGCCTCCGGCGACCCACTGCCCGACGGGGTCGTCCTGTGGACCCGGCTCGCTCCCGATCCCCTCGCCCCGTTCAGCGGAATGGACCGGCGGACCTACCCCGTGCAGTGGGAGGTCGCCTCCGACGAGCGGTTCCGCAGGATCGTGCGGCGCGGCACGGCCCGGCTGACCCCCGAGTTCAACCACACCGCCCACGTCGACGTCCGCGGCCTGGAGCCGTGGCGCGAGTACTTCTACCGGTTCCGCTGCGGCGGGTTCATCAGTCCGGTGGGGCGCACGAAAACGGCGCCCGCCGCTCATCAGCTGCTGCCGCGCCTCTCACTGGCCTTCGCCTCCTGCCAGGCCATCTGGGAGGGCTGGTTCACCGCTCACCGCGACCTGGCGGCCCGGCGCCACGACGTCGTGCTGTTCCTCGGGGACTACATCTACGAGTTCGGCATCGACCGGGGCGTCCGCCCGGGCGACGGCGACGAACACAACACCCGCCAGGCAGTGACCCTGGACGACTACCGGCAGCGGTACGCGTACTACAAGCTCGACCCCGATCTCCAGGCCGCCCACCACTCCGCGCCATGGATCGTGGTCTTCGACGACCACGAGGTCGTCGACAACTGGGCGAACCTGGCCGCCGACGGTACCGACCCGGACGACTTCCTGATCCGCAGAGCCAACGGGTTCCGGGCGTACTGGGAGAACATGCCGCTGCGCGCGCCGCAGTTCCCCGAGGGCCCGGACATGCAGTTGTACCGGCGGCTCTCCTACGGGCGCCTCGCCGAGTTCTCGATGCTCGACACCCGCCAGTACCGCGACGACCAGGCGAACGGGGACGGGACCAAGGCCCCGAACGCCGCGACCGCCGACCCCGCCCGTTCCATTCTCGGATTCCCGCAGGAGCGCTGGCTGCTGGACGGCCTCAGCGGTTCGCGGGCCCGCTGGAACGTCCTCGGACACCAGACGGCCATCACCCTGCTCGATACGACGTACGGGCCGGACGTGGCCGTGCCGATGGACACATGGGACGGGTACAGCGCCTCCCGCGACCGGCTGCTCGGCGGCATCGCGGACCGCGGGGTCCGTAACGTCGTCAGCCTCGCCGGCGATCTGCACCGCAGCGTCGCGAGCGATCTGGCGCTCGACTTCCACGACCCGGACTCCCGTGCGGTGGCGACCGAGTTCGTGGGCACGTCGATCACGTCCGGACTGGACGGAATGGACCTCGACGCCACGGGTCAGGCACTCCTCGCCGAGAACCCGCACATGAAGTTCGGCAACTTCCAGCGCGGTTACGTCAGTTGTGAGATCACCCCGGATCTCTGGCTGGCCGACCACCGGGTCTGCGACCGGGTCACCGTGCCGGACGGCACGGTGAGCAGCCGGACCGTCCTCGCCGTCGAGGACGGCGTCCCCGCCGTCCAGCAGGCCTGAGGAGCGAGCCATGAACACAGTCGTGAAGAGCGTCCGCACGGTCACCGCCATCGCCTTCGTCGCCATCACCGCGAGCACCCTCACCATGGGCGGCTCGGCCCACGAGGCCCGCGCCGACACCCGCCCGACGGCGGGGACACCGGCGGCCGGTCGGTCCGCGGCCAAGGCGTCCGCCGATCCCGTGGTGCTCTCGGCCTCGCCGGCCGGCCTCACCGGGTCGGAACTGGCCTGCCTGCCGACCAAGTTCGACGTCTCACTGACCAACACCGGTGCGAAGTCCCTCTTCGCCGACGCGACGCTGTCCGCCGAGCCCCCGATCGTCCTCTCGGACCAGGTGTTCTCGACCTACCTGCCGGCCGCCGACCCCGACCGGCCGGTGACCCGCTCGGTGGGCGTACGGGTCCCTCCGGGAACACCGTCGGGGACCTACGACCTGACCGCCGTCTCGGGCAAGCAGCGCGTCGTGGTCCCCCTCACCGTCCAGGCCCCGCCCGCGCCCGCTCCGGGCGTCGACCTGGCTTACGGCCGGGCGGTGACCGCTTCCTCGACCCACGGGAACTTCACGACCTGCGCCGCCGTGGACGGGGACAGCGACTACCTCCACTGGGGTTCCGGCTACGGCTGGAACGACGCCGACAAGGGAGTCTTCCCCGACTGGCTCGCGGTCGAATGGCCCGAACCGGTCGAGCTGGGACGGATCGAGACCGTCACCTACGGCACCCCGGCCCGGCCTGCGGCCCTCCAGGGCATCAAGGACTTCGACGTGCAGGTGCGGTCCGGCGGGGAGTGGCTGACCGTCGGATCCTACCGGGGCAACACCCTCGACCGGATCGTCACCACCTTCGACCCGGTCACCACGGATGCGGTCCGCGTGTTCGTCCACGCCTCCAACAGCGCCGACTACTCACGGATCCTCGAAGTGGAGGCTTACGCACCGGAGTAGGGCCGTAGAGCAGTGCGACAGCGGTCCGGAGCGGGCAGTACCGCCGCTCCGGACCACTTTCATCGACGGGTCGTCAGCGACCGCGCCGCACTTCGAAGTCGCTGATGCGGAAGTGGCTCCAGGTCGTCCGGAAGGCGAAGTACCCCGCCGTGTAGGGCTCCGGGTCGTGGTAGTCGAAGACCAGGGTGCCGTTGTTCCACCAGCGGACCTTCGAGCCGTCCGACTCGATGCGCACGCGGTTGGGTCGGTTCGGTGTGAGCAGCGGCTCGGTGTAGTCGTACACGAGCGGGCGCACCCCGGCCTCGCCGACGTAACGGCGCAGCCGGGTGGTCGTGTTGGAGTTGGCGCCGAAGCCCGCGTAGTAGGTGGTGAGCCGGTCGTAGTCGGCGAGGGTGCCGTCGCGGTGGGTGGCGAAGACGTTGTGCGGGGAGCGGGTGTCGGTGGCGTTCCAGAAGTTGTTGAGGTCGGAGACGCGGTCGTTGACACCTCCGGCGGAGACCGCCGTGGCGGTGTAGGTGAGCACGTACGGGCCGCTCAGGCGCCGGCGGAACCAGACGGTGGCGCCGGCCGGGGTGTCGATGTCCAGAATGCCGCGGCGTGCGGTGACGCTGCCACCGTTCTCCAGTTCGACGGCCCACTGGTCCAGGCCGTGCCGGAAGTCGTCGTGGGCGAGCAGGGCGCCCAGGCGTTCCTTCGGCCTGCGGTCGCCCCGCCCGTGGGCCTGGGCGGTGGCGGGCAGGGCGGCGGAGAGTGCGGCTCCGGCCGCCAGTGCGGCGAAGGCTCTGCGGGTGGTGGTCATGGGGATGCTCCTCGTGGTGGTGGGGACGGGGCGGAGGCGGGCTGGGTCAGACGGCGGGGATGCCGGCGCCGACGAGTGCCAGGTTCTGGATGGCGGCGAGGGCCCATTGCGCCGAGGAGTTGGTGGAGATCCAGGGGATCTCGGTGGTCTCGCGCAGTACGGCGGGGACGCGGACGGTCACCGGCTTCCAGTCGTTGGACGGGAAGTAGGTGTCCGAGCCCGTGAAGAACTCGTTCCAGGCGCGGGTGGCGAGCCGGACGTCGCCGGTGCGGGCGGCGGCGTAGGCGGTGAGGCGGGAGTGCGCGGCAGGCAGTGCGGACTTCCAGGTGGAGCCGGTCAGCGCGGTCTTCTCGGCGGTCGTCCCGTTGTAGTAGCGGGCGTAGTTCAGCCAGGCTTCGGCGAACTCGGGGACTTCGTCGCCGATCAGGGACACCAACTCGCTGTTGGTTTCGGCGAGTCCGAAGACGGCGTTGAGGTGCGAGACGCTGACTGCGGTGTCCGTGGTGACGGCGAACTTTCCGGTGTCGGCGTCCATCAGCCCGGTACCGGTGAAGAAGCCGTTTGGCTGGGCCGCGATCGTGCGCAGGGAGTTGAGGAGTTTTCTCTTCGCCTGCTCGGCGCGGGGTCCGCGGCGCTCCCACTCGGTCAGCCAGCCCGCCGAGATCGCCCCCCAGTCGGTTCCGAAGCCGATGGAGAGCGCGTGCCGGTCGCCGGGCTGGTACCCGTCGGTGCGCACCTTGCGCTGCGGGTCGGTTCCGAGGAACGTCAGCTCCACGTCGGCGAGTTCGCTCAGCAGGTCGCCGGTCCGTTCGTCGCCGGTGAGGAAGTACAGGAAGCGGCGGTTGGCGGCGGTGGAGATACGGGCCTGCTTCGCGCTGTCCGAGTAGTGCTGGACGCCGTGCCGGGTGCCGAGCCCCGCCCACGTGCCGAGGTGGTAGACGTCGACCTCGCCGGTGTGCCGGGTCATCGCCTCGGCGAACCGGAACACCTCGGCGCTTCCGGTGCGCAGGAAGTGGTACCAGAGCCAGAGGTCGGTGCCCAGTTCGGAGTTGTCCCAGGCGTACCCGCCGATGTCGTACCGCCAGACGTGCCGGTCGTTGTCGTAGGTGTGCTGGACGTCGCCGTAGTCCAGGAAGCCGTACCAGCGCTGCTGTTCGCGCTGGTCCCGGTAGTAGGCGAAGAGCTGGTCGAGGTGGTTCTCGAGGGTGGCGCGGGCGGGGGCGGTGCGGTCCACCGGGGCCCAGTCGCCGAAAATGCCGGCGGAGTGCAGGCGTTCGGGGGTCGCGGTGAGCAGCGGTGGTGCGGCGACCGCGGCGGCCTGGGCGGCGAGGGTTTCGGCGTCGGGGGTGGACGCGTTGGCCCAGAAGAAGAGTTCGCTGGTGCGGGCGATGCCGTAGGGGGTGCCGAAGCCGGGCTCGTAGTCCTCGTAGGTGATCTCCAGACCGCCGTCGGACTGCTTCTCATAGGTGTCCTGGCCCAGGCCGTCGTGGTAGAAGCGCAGGTCGAGGGGTTCGGCTTCGGGCGAGTAGAGCCAGAGGGTGATGTCGGCGGCTTCGCTCTGCGCGTTCCTGATGTCCAGCTGGGCAGGGTGGCGCTGCCAGAAGTCCCGTAGTCCGAAGGAGAGTCCGCCTCCGGTGGCTCCTCCGACATAGCCGAATCCGCCGGCGCGGGTGCCCGCTCCGGCGCGTATCCAGCCGTGGCCGGCGCTGGTCCGCTTTCGGATCTGGTAGCCGTCGGCGGTCGGCTGGGTCAGCGTGTAGTCGCCCCACCGGGGGATGTACGCCAGCCGTTCGGCGACCCGGGTGTCCCAGGTTCCGACGTCCGGCGTCGCCTCCCCCGCGATCTGGGCGGCGCGCACGGCCGTCCCCGGGTCGCGGCGGAGCCCGGTCACGCCTTGGACCGCCTCGCTCAGCAGGCCCCCGGCAGCGTCGGCCAGTCGCACATGGCGGTCGTACGGGGCGTCGGAGAGCGGCACGGTGAAGCGCACCCCGAGACCGCGCAGGAAGTCCCCTTCCTCCTGTGCGGGTCGCTGCTCGCCGTTCCAGACGAAGGTGTGCACGAGGCGGAACGATTCGGCTCCGGCGTAGAGCGCGAACCGCAGGCTGAAGGGCAGCCAGCCCCTCTTTCCGCGCCGGTGTTCACCCTCGACGCGGACCACGGCCCGGACGGGGCCGTCCTGTTCCACCTCGATGGTGGTGACGCGTCCGGCGAACTCCTCGTACGCCGCTCCGCCGCGCTCCTCGGCTCCGAGGCTGCCCTGCCGCAGGGCGACGAGCCTGCCGTCCTTTGCCGCGACCGACCCTCCGCGCCGGATCTCCTCGACCACGCGGTCCGACCCCTTGGCGGCGAACCGTACGGTGAGCGCGCCGGTGTCCACCTCGACCCGGCCGCCGCGGGAGCGCACGGTGACCCGCTGCACGGCCTCGGCGGGCCGGCCCGCCGTCAACCGGTAGGAGGCGGAGGCCTTCGCGCCGGGCGCGAGGGCGTGCGCCGTCCACTTCACCGAGCCGTCCGGCCAGTAGCCGGTGACCCAACTCTGCACGGGGACGTCCGTGCCGTCGGCGGTACTGAGCCGGAACTTCTGCCGCTTGTCCGTCCACACGCCTCTGGCCCAGGGCACGCCCCAGGTGAGGCCGGCGTGCGTGGCGGGTGTCGCGTTCTCCAGCCAGTGCAGGTCGGCGTCGGCCGCGCCCGCGGTGGCGGGGCCGGACGCGCGGGCGGAGGTCGCGGCACCCCAGGTGAGCGGGGAGGAGGCCGCGGCGAGAGCGGCGGACTTGAGCAGGGCGCGTCTGGCGGGTGTGGCCATCGTCGAAACCTCCGTACGGGCGCCCCGCGCCTTGCTCCTCCGAGCCGGCCGCAGGAGCGTCGAGTGATCGTTTGCGGTCATCACGTTGCCCGCACGCACCTGGGAAAGTCGACGGGATCCGGGGTGCCGCCACGAACATGCAATGCCCTGGACACAAGCCGCCTGGCAACCCAAGTCCCCTGGGCACATTCGGCGTTGCTCACCCTCCGCCGGCCAGGACCCGCCCCGACCGGCCGCGGCGGGTCCCGAACGGCCGGGGGTGCGGATTGCCAAGGGGGCAGCGAAGTCATCGGCCAGATCTGGCCGTTCGTGGCGGCCGGGCTGCTGCTGGTCACCGCGATGGCCCGCGGCCTGGACGCGCTCGCCCTCGGCGACGACGCCGCCAAGAACCTGGGGCACGACGTGATGCGCATCCGCGTACTGGGAGCCGTCGGGGCGACCGTGCTGACCGGTGCCGCCGTCGCCGCCGTCGGGCCCATCGCTTTCACCGGCCTGGCCGTTCCGCACATCGCGCGGGCCCTCGTCGGTACCGCGCACCGGTGGGTGCTGCCGGTGGCCGCCCTGCTCGGCCCGGTGATGATCCTCGCCTCCGACGTAATCGGCCGCATCGTCTTCCCGCCCTCGGAGGTGCCGGTGGCCGTCATGACCGCGCTGCTCGGGGTGCCGTTCCTCATCGCGCTGGTGCGACGCCGCACGGTGGCCGCCGCATGAAGGACTTCAGCCGTATGAACCACCCGAAGAACGCCGGCTCCGGAGCCACCGTCGCCGCCTCCGGAGCCCCCGTCGGCACCGCTCCGGTACGCCCGGCCGGACACGCGCTGCTGCGTCGCGGGCGGGCGAGTTTCCTGGTGCACCGCAGGGCGGTGCTCGTCGCGGCCATACTCGCCGTGCTGCTGCTCGCGGCGGCCGTCCTCGTCTATCTCTTCGCCTGGCGCGGCGGGTTGCAGGCATCGCGTTTCGTCCTGATCGGCATCGGAGTCTCCGTCGCCCTGGGCTCACTGACCCAACTGTTCCTCACCAAGGGCGACTTCCTCGTCGCACAGCAGGCGAAGGTCTGGCTCACCGGCTCGCTCAACAGCCGCGGCTACGACCAGGCCGCACCCCTGGCGACGGTCCTGCTCCTCGCCGTCCCGGCAACGCTGTGGGCGGCCAGGGCCCAGCGCGGGGCGTCCCTCGACGACGACACCGCCGTGGCGCTCGGCATCCGGCTGGACCGCGTGCGCCTCGGCCTGACCGCGCTCGGCATCGTGCTCGCCTCGGTCGCGACGGGCGCCGCCGGTCCGATCGACTTCGTCGCGCTGCTCGCACCGCAGATCGCCCGCCGGCTGACCCGCTCGGCCCAGATCCCGCTGCTGTCCTCGGCACTGGCCGGGGCCCTCGTGGTCGTCGTCGCGGATCTGCTGGCCCGGCGCCTGTTCTCCCCCGTCGAACTTCCCGTCGGCGTTCTCACCGCAGCGGTGGGCGCCCCGTACCTGATGTGGCTGATCGCCCGTACCCGCAGCCGTTCCGGAGGCACTTCCTCATGAGCCGTACCAGTCGACTCACCGCCCAGGCCCTGACGCTGGCGTACGAGGACCGGATCGTCGTCGACGGTCTGGATCTGGAGATCCCCGACGGACGCGTCACCGTCATCGTCGGCCCCAACGCCTGCGGCAAGTCCACCCTGCTGCGCGCCCTCGGCCGCCTGCTCAAGCCGCGCGGCGGCACGGTCCTGCTCGACGGCACCGGACTGGACCGGATACCCGGTCGCCAGGTGGCCCGGACCATCGGCGTACTGCCGCAGAGCCCGACCGCTCCGGACGGCATCACCGTCGCCGACCTCGTGGCCCGGGGCCGCCAGCCGCACCAGAAGTGGTGGCAGCAGTGGTCCGAGGCGGACGAACGCGCCGTCGCGGAGGCGCTGGAACACACGGGAACCTCGGCCCTCGCCGACCGGCCGGTGGACGAGCTCTCCGGCGGGCAGCGGCAGCGGGTGTGGATCGCCATGGCCCTCGCCCAGGAGACGGAGCTGCTCCTGCTGGACGAGCCGACGACGTACCTCGACATCGCGCACCAGGTGGAGGTGCTCGACCTGGTGCGACGGCTCAACCACGAACGCGGCCGTACCGTCGTCGCCGTGCTGCACGACCTCAACCAGGCCGCGCGGTACGCCGACCACCTCATCGCCATGAAGGGCGGCCACGTCGTCGCCGAAGGCCCACCCGGCTCCGTGGTCACCGCCGGGCTGGTCCGCGACGTATTCGGGCTGGAGTCGGTCGTCGTCCCCGACCCGGTCACCGGCAGTCCCCTCGTGGTGCCCGGCGCGCCCTGGCGCGCACCGGACGGAGCGGACGCCTCCGTGCCGGATCAGGGAGTCGCCACCGCGGACCGGAAGCCGGCGTAGCCGCGACGGCTCCGCGACACCCGGGAGGGGTGAGGTCCGGCCGGGGCTTCACCCCTCCCCCGTTTCCGAGGGAACGGGTCCGGGTTCCTCAAGCACGGCCCCGGCCGGTGCGCAGCACCGCGGACAGTGTCCAGGCCGCGAGCGCCGCGACGACCACGCCGAAGGCGATGCCCGCGGTGCGCAGCCCGAACAGCTCGGCGGCCAAGCCCACTCCGACGACCGGCAGCGCGAGTGCCACGTAGAGCACGGTGAAGTAGACGGAGGCGAGATCGCCCCTGCGACCGGCGGGAGCGGCCGCGTTGATGTCGGCGAGGCCCGCGCGAAAGCTCGCACCCTGGCCCGCTCCCGCGGCGAGACCGCCTGCGAGCAGCAGACCGAACGACGCGGTGGCGAAGCCCAGGGTGAGCAGGAGCATGCCGAGGATGAGGCCGGCGCACCCCAGGGGAAGGGAGCGCGGTCCGAAGACCGGTACCAGGACCACCTGTCCGACCGCAGAGGCGCAGAAGATCGCGCAGATCACCGCCCCGGCCGCGGTCAGGCTGTGGACGCCGAGGAGTTCGTCCAGGAACGAGGGGACGACGGCGGTGAACAGACCGAGCACCGCGAACCCGGCGAAGCCCGCGATGGACGCGCGCAGGAAGACGCCCCGCATGGGCGCGGGGATCTGCGGCCGGGCCAGTCGCAGCCGAGGCCGGCGCGAGGTGACGGTGACGGGTTCGGGCATGACCCGTACGGCGACGAACGCGAGGACGAGAAGCCCGAGATCGAGCGCGAAGGGCAGCCGCAGGGGGGCGGGCGCGTACTCCGCCAGCAGGCTGCCGATCAGCGGGCCGCTGCCGAGGCCGCCCATCTGGGTGACCGTGGCCACCAGCGTGGCGCGTTCCGGGCTCCGGGCACCCGCCAGGTCGACGATGGCCGCGGTCGCCGTTCCCGTGAAGAGACCGGCGGACAGCCCGGACAGCAGACGGGCCGGAAACAGCAGGGCGAGTTCGGACGCGATCAGGAAGATCCCGGAGCTGGCCATGGAGAGTGCCAGTCCGGGCAGGAGTGTGCGGCGCCGCCCGATCTCGTCCGAGACGTGTCCGCAGCACAGCAGCGCCACCACGACGCCGACCGCGTAGGTCGCGAAGATGACGGTGATCATCAGCGTGGAGAAGCCGAACTCCTCCTGGTACAGGACGTACAGCGGGGTGGGCAGTGTCGTGCCCATCATCGTCACCGCGAAGGCCGCCGCCACCAGCCAGATTCCGAGCGACTCCGGGGGTGTGCGGCGCGGCTTCGGGTTCGGGCGGGGAGGAAGGGGCATGGATCCATGATGGACGAATTGCCATAAATCTCCTGGTGCGACATCAGCCCCACCCGGGCGGTGCGCGGACATCCTCCGCCTCCACGGTCCGACCGCGCGGACAGGACCAGCGACACGGACGGCGCGGCGGCACGGCGGCACGGCGGCACGGCGGCACGGCGGCACGGCGGCACGGCGGCACGGTAAAGCTCGCGCGGTAGCGGTGCCTTCGGCGGTCGGCCGGCCCGCCGTACGGGATACTGCGCGCATGACCGAGCGAGACGCCACGGTGCCCAGCAGCGAGGAACGCCACTCACGCGCGTCGAGACCGCTGCTGTTCCTCGACGTGGATGGCCCGCTCAATCCCTATGCGGCGCAGCCGGAGAGGCGACCCGAGGGGTACACGACACTCAGGGTGCCCCGCGGGGGCGGGGCGGACGGCGAACTCCGAAACCGGAGAAAGCCCTTGCGGGTCTGGCTCCATCCCGAGCACGGGCGAGAACTCCTCCGGCTCGGCTACGAACTGTGCTGGGCCACGACGTGGATGGACCACGCCAATCGGTGGATCGGGCCCGCGATCGGCCTTCCCGAGCTGCCGTTCGTCGACTTCGGCGAGGCGTTGCTCCGGGAGCGGCCGGACGGCGTGCACTGGAAGACCGGCCCTCTGGTGGTCCATGCCGGCGGGCGCCCGTTCGCCTGGGTGGACGACGAACAGAGCGATCTAGACGAGGCGTTCGTCTCGGCCCACCATCGCGGACCCGGACTCCTGCACCACGTCAATCCGCGGATCGGTCTGCGGGACGCCGACTTCCGAACCCTCGCGGACTTCGCCTCGTCCCTGGAGACGGAGATGCCGCGTTCCACCGGGTGAGACCGGGCCGGCCCCCGGACGGGGTCGACCGGACGGACCGGCTCGTCCGCCGTACTCGGGAGACCCGGGTGACGAGCCACCGCCGCCCGTCCCGCCCTCCGACAGCGTTGACTCTCTCCGGAGTATTGACGCACGATGAAACAACTCAATAGTTTGAGTATCTTCGACTCACGGGAACCTTCGTCCGGCGCCCCGAACCCGCTCGCAGCTCCTTTCTGATTACTCGTCAACTTTCGTTCGGCCACCCGGCCCCCGGGCATCCCGGTCCGATGCGGCGTGAACCCTCTCCACCGATGAACGGGCGGATGCCGAGGGGTAGTCGCCGGGATCTCCGCACGGCACAGCAGTCCGGACGCCCCTCACGGAACGCCCTCACGAACGCCTTCACGGAACGCCCGTACGAAACGCCCCGCGCCGGAGGGCGCCGGGCCGCCGTCCACCCCACGCTCGCGCACTCCCCCCGAGGAGACACCCGATGTCCCAGAGCCCCGCGGCCGCCGCACCACAGGTGGCGACCTTCACGACCCACTCTCCGGCGACCGGCAAGCCCATCGCCGAGCACCCGGTGAACGGCCCCGAGGAGGTCTCCCGCGCCACGGAGCGGGCCCGGACCGTCCAGGCGGGCTGGGCCGCGCTGCCCGCCTCCCGGCGCCGCGACCACCTGCTGCGCTGGAAGAAGGCGCTCGCCACCGAGCTGGACGCCATGGCCCGCACCATCGCCGAGGAGACCGGCAAGCCGGTCGGCGACGCCGAACTGGAGGTGGTGCTCACCCTCGAACACCTGGGCTGGGCAGCGCGCAACGCGGAGCGCGTACTGCGCTGGCGGAAGGTGCGGACCGGGCTGTTCACCGTGCACCAGCGGGCCGCGCTGGTGCACCGGCCGCTCGGAGTGGTCGGTGTGATCGGCCCCTGGAACTACCCGCTCTACACCCCGATGGGCTCCATCGGTTACGCCCTGGCCGCGGGCAACGCCGTGGTGTTCAAGCCGTCCGAGCTGACCCCCGGCACCGGCGTCCTGCTGGCCGGACTCTTCGACGCCGCCGTGCCCGAACACGCCGGGCTGCTCACCACCGTCACGGGCGCGGCGGCCACCGGGGACGCCCTGGCCCGGTCCGGGGTCGACAAGCTGGCGTTCACCGGTTCGCCGGAGACGGCCCGCACGGTGATGGCGGTGTGCGCGCAGACGCTGACGCCGTTCCTCGCCGAGTGCGGCGGGAAGGACGCGGTCGTCGTCACCGCGGACGCGGATCTGTCCGCCGCCGCCGACGCCATCGTGTGGGGCGCGCTGAGCAACTCCGGCCAGACCTGCGCCGGCGTGGAGCGCGTCTACGCGGTCCGCGAGATCCACGCCGAACTGTGCGAGCTGGTGGCCGGGAAGGCCAGGGCACTGCGTACGGGGGACGAGGCGGACGCCGCGTACGGCCCGATGACGCTGGCGGGCCAGGTGGCGATCGTCGACCGGCACGTGACCGGCGCGCTCTCGGCCGGTGCGCGGGCACTGCTGGGCGGGCCCGAGTCGGTTCGGGCTCCGTACGTCACGCCGGTGGTGCTGGCCGACGTGCCGGAGGACGCCGCGGCGATGACGGAGGAGACCTTCGGGCCGGTCGTCGCGATCAACCCGGTGGCCGACGTGGACGAGGCGGTGGAGCGCGCCAACGCCTCGCGCTACGCCCTGGGTGCCGCGGTCTTCTGCCGCAGCGGGCGCGAGGGTGCCGCGATCGCGGCACGGCTGCGCGCGGGGGCGGTGTCGGTGAACTCGGTCCTGGGCTTCGCCGCGGTGCCGGCGCTGCCGTTCGGCGGTTCACGGGACTCGGGCTTCGGGCGGATCCACGGCGAGGAGGGGCTGCGCGGCTTCACCTCCGTACAGTCGACGACCGTGCAGCGGTTCACCCCGCCGATCGCCCTGACCTCGTTCGACGTTCCGGCCGCCACGAGGGAACGCGCGGTGCGGCTGGCCCGGACGCTGCACCGGCGCCGCTGACCGGCCGGCCGGCCGGCCGCCTCCGGCGGACCGGTCGCTCCCCGGCGGTCAGGCGTCCAGCAGCGGGGCCAGGTAGCGGCGGGCGAAGGCCCGGGCCTGGTCCTCGTCCTCCATCTCGATACAGCTGGCGGGGTTGAGCAGGAACGACACCGCGACCCGCACCATGAGTTCGGCGACCGGCTGCGGGTCCTCGTCGGGCCGGCCCTCGGCCTGCTGGGCGCGGCGCAGATGGGCCGTCAGATAGGTGACGGTGGCGGAGAGCGTGAAGGCACCCTGCACGGTCAAGTAAGGGAGCACCAGCTCGGGTTCGAGACGCAGCAGGCCGCCGAAGAGCGGGTGGGCGCGGGTGTGGCGCAGGGCGACCACGAAACCCTCGACCACCCGCTCTTCCATGGTCGGCAGTACCGCCACCGCCGCGTCCAGCCGCTGGAAGAACCGGCCGAGCTCGCGCAGCAGGGTGGCTTCGACCAGCTTGTCCTTGGTCTGGAAGCGCCGGAAGACGGTGACGCGGGAGACTCCGGCCCGCTTGGCGACGTCGTCGACGGAGGAGCGGCGGAGCCCCAGGAGGGTGAACTGTTCCAGTGCACCGTCGAGGATCCGTCGTGCCGTGGGGTCCTCGGACTCCTCCGCCCGGGTGGTGACCGGGGCGGACCGCGAGTCGTTCGTGTCAGTTCTCATGACGTCACGATACCGGCGAACACCTCCCGAGGAGACGATGAAACGACTATCGTCTCCGAGTAACAACACGAGCCCCGGAGGACCTGATGGGCAGTCGCCTCACCGAAGAACAGGCCGATTTCGTCGCGGCCGTCCGCGATTTCGCCAAGCGGGAGTGCGGCACCCGGGAGCAGCGCGACGCGCTGACCTCGGGTGGCCGGGAAGCCCACAACCCCGAGCTGTACGGCAGGCTCGCCGGCCTGGGCTGGCTCGGGGTGTGTCTGCCCGAGGAGTACGGCGGTTCCGGCGGCGCCCTGGCCGATGCCTGCCTCTTCCTGGAGGAGACCTCGTACGGAATGGTTCCGGCGGGGGGCTTCGTGACCACCGTCATCGCGGCCAAGGCGTACGAGAAGTTCGGCACCGAGCGGCAGCGGCGGGAGGTGCTGTCCGGCGTGGTGCGCGGCGAGGTGCTCTCCATCGCGATGTCGGAGCCGGGGGCCGGGTCGGACGTCGGCGCGCTGCGCTGCCGGGCCCGGCAGGAGGCGGACGGTACGTGGGTGATCGACGGCCAGAAGACCTGGATCTCCAACGCGCACGTGGCGCGGCACATCCTGCTGGTGGCGCGTACCGGTGAGTCCAAGCACGGCGGCCTGACCATGTTCCATCTGCCCGCCGGCACCGCGGGTGTGGAGGTGCGGCGTATCGACACCATGGGCGGCCGCGAGGTCAACGACGTCTTCCTCACCGGTGTGCGGCTGCCCGCCGACGCGGTGGTGGGGGACGTGGACTCCGGGTGGGCGCAGTTGATGGCGGGTCTCAATCATGAGCGGCTCTTCCTGGCCGCGAACATGCTGGGACTGGCGCGCCGCGCCTTCGACGACACGGTCGCCTACGTCCGCGAACGCGAGCAGTTCGGCCGGCCGGTCGGCTCCTTCCAGGCGCTGCGACACCGGATCGCCGACCTCGCCACCGAGATCGAGTGCACCCGTCTGCTGGTGCGGGAGACGGCCCTGGACTGCGACGCGCAGCCGGACAGGCTCTTCCCCCGCGAGGCATCGATGGCGAAGCTGAAGGCGACCGAGCTGGCGAAGCGGGCCGCGCTGGAGGGGATGCAGATGATGGGCGGCTACGGCTACACCACGGAGTTCGACATGGAGCGCCACCTGCGGGCGGCGGTGGTCTCCACGGTCTACGGCGGCACCAGCGAGATCCAGCGGGACGTCATCGGCAAGACCTACGGCCTCTGAGCGGACCGGCACGTGCCAGGACGGCCCACTCGCCCCGCCCGGGGGTGGATGGGCCGTCCTGGCACGTGCGCCGGAAGCGGGACGCCCGGGTTCAGCCCTGGTACAGCCCGGAGAGCGCGTCGGCGTACTTGTCCCGGATGACCCGTCGCCGCATCTTCAGCGACGGGGTCAGCTCGCCTGTCCCCGGACCCCACTCCTCGGCCAGCAGCTCGTACCGCTTGACCTGCTCGCTGCGGTTGAGCCGGGAGTTGGCGGCGTCGACCGCCCGGTCCACCTCCGCCCGGACGGCGGGGTGCCCGGCCAGACCGGCCAGACCTGCCGGCCCGCCGGCGGCCTCGATTCCGTTGGCCGCGGCCCAGACGGGGGCGGCCTCCGCGTCGAGTACCAACAGGGCGACCAGGTACGAGCGGTTGTCGCCGTACACCATCGCCTGGCCGATCAGTGGGTGTTCCTTGAGCGTGTTCTCCACCAGCGCCGGCGAGACGTTCTTGCCGGTGGAGGTGATGATCATCTCCTTCTTCCGGTCGGTGAGCCAGAGGTAGCCGTCCTCGTCCGTCCGGCCGATGTCGCCGGTGGCCAGCCACCCCTCGGCGTCCAGGGCGGACTTCACCGAGCCGTCGGGCTGGAGGTAGCCGGAGAAGACGGACGAACCGCGTACCAGGATCTCGCCGTCCTCGGCGAGGCGGATCTCCACGGACTCCACGGGCCGCCCCACGGAGCCGAGCCGGAAACCGGCCCGGGGGCTGTTGCTGGTGGCCACTCCGGTGGTCTCGGTCAGACCCCAGGCGTCCATGATGACGATGCCGAAGCCCGCCCAGAACCTCACCACGTCGACGGACATGGGCGCGGACGCACTGGCCGCCCAGGTCACCCGGTCCAGACCTCCCGCGGCCAGCATGGGCAGCAGCACGTCCGCGCGGACGCGGGCGTACCTCTCCTCCAGCTCCACGGGCGGCGTCTCGCCACGCTCGCGGTACCCGACATGCGTGCGGGCAATCTCGAAGGCCCCCTCGATGACGGTGAGTTGCTCGGCCGGCATCAGCGAGAGGAGCCCGCGCACGGTGGCGGAAAGCTTCTCCCAGATCCTCGGCACACCGAAGAACTGCGCGGGACGCACCTCGCGCACCACGGCGGCGACGCCCGTGGGGTCGGCACAGAGGTAGACGTGCGAGGCTCGGTGGCAGGGCAGGTAGATGCCGAGCATCCGTTCGGCGATGTGCGCGAAGGGCAGGTAGCAGATGTGCTCGACGTGCGGGGGAAGCTCGACCACCGCGTCCAAGGCCAGTGCGTTGGACATGATGTGACGATGCGTCAGTACGACACCCTTGGGTTCGCCGCTGGTGCCGGAGGTGTAGACGACGGTCAGCGGGTCGTCGGGGCGGGCGGTGTCCAGTTCCTTGGCGAACCGCTCGGGTACGGGTTCGCGGAGCAGGGCGGCGTACGGGAAGTGGCTGCCCTCCGAGCCCTCCTCCGCCACCACCAGTCGCTCCAGCGGTGTGCCGGCGTCGGCGAGCAGCCTCTCCCACACGGCAACCTGGGCGGCTCCCTCCAACACGGCGAGGAGTGCGCGGCAGTTGCGGGCGATGTGGGTGATCTGCTCGGGGGCGGCGGTGCCGTAGACGCTGACGGGTACGGCACCGAGCCGTACCAGTGCGAGGTCGGACAGCCAGTGCTCGGGACGGTTGGACATCATCAGCAGGACGCGGTCGCCGCGCCCGACACCGAGGGCCGCGTAGCCGGCGGCGAGTTTACGGGTGTGCTCCTCGATCTCCGACCAGTCGAACGTCGTCCAGCCGCCCTCCCTCTCCGCCGACCGCCAGGAGATTCCGGGGAGTCGGGGGTACTCGCGTGCGTTGCGGGCCAGCAGCTGCGGCAACGTCCGGTCGGCCGGTGCGCCGGGCAGGTCGCCGGTGGTGCGGGGTGCTGTTGTCATCGGGGCCTCCGCGGATCGGAAGGGAACGTCGGGGAAGGCGCCGGGGCGGTGGAACCCCGGCGAACGGGGAGACGGAGCCGGGCCGGGCGTCGCCGGTCCGGGGCGGATCAGGCGTCGGTGAAGGTCTCGCCCTGTTCGGCCTTGCGCACAAGCAGTGCGGGCGGGGCGAAACGCTCGCCGTGCTCCTGTGCCAGCTCGCGCGCGCGGGCCACGAAGCCGGGCAGGCCGCCCTGGTAGCCGTTGACGTACTGGAGCACGCCTCCGGTCCACGGCGGGAAGCCGATGCCGAGCAGCGAGCCGATGTTGGCGTCCGCGACGGAGACCAGCACACCCTCCTCCAGGCAGCGCACCGCGTCCAGGGCCTCGACGAAGAGCATCCGCTCCATCATCCCGGTCAGGTCGGCGGGTTGCTTCGCGGGATCGGTGAAGTGCTCGCGCAGCCCCGGCCAGAGCCCGGTGCGTCTGCCGTCCGCGTAGTCGTAGAAACCCGCGCCACCGGAACGGCCGGGGCGGTTGAACTCGTCGATCATGCGGTCCACCACCGTGTCGGCCGGGTGCGGCTCCCAGGTGCGGCCGGCCGACTCGACCGCGCGGCGGTTCTCCTCGCGGATCTTCCGCGGGAGGGTCAGGGTGAGTTCGTCCATCAGGTTGAGGACCTTGGCCGGATAGCCGGCCTGGGCCGCGGCCTGTTCGACGGAGGCCGGGTCGATGCCCTCGCCGACCATGGCGACACCCTCGTCGATGAAGTGGCCGATGACCCGGGAGGTGAAGAAGCCCCGCGAGTCGTTGACCACGATCGGGGTCTTCCCGATGCGGCGCACCAGGTCGAAGGCGCGGGCCAGCGCCTCGTCCCCGGTCTTCCCGCCCTTGATGATCTCCACCAGCGGCATTCTGTCGACCGGTGAGAAGAAGTGCAGGCCGATGAAGTCCTGGGGCCGTTGTACCCCCTCGGCGAGGGTGGTGATGGGGAGGGTGGAGGTGTTGGAGCAGAGCAGCGCGTCCTGGGCGACGACCTCCCGGATCTCGTGGAACACCTGGTGCTTGAGGGCGGTGTCCTCGAAGACGGCCTCGATCACCACGTCGCAGCCGGCCAGGTCCTGGACGTCGCCGGTGGGGGTGATGCGCGCCAGGAGGGCTTCCGTCTTCTCCCGGGTGGACGTCCCTCGGAAGACCGCCCTGGCGCAGAGCTTCTCCGAGTAGCTCTTCCCCTTCGCCGCCGCCTGTGCGGTGAGGTCCTTGAGGACGACGTCGAGTCCGGCGGCGGCGCAGGAGTGGGCGATGCCGGCGCCCATCATCCCCGCGCCGAGCACGGCCACCCGGGTCACCTCGCGCGGCTCGATGCCCTGGGGACGGCCGGCTCCGTGGTCGACCGCCCGCAGGTCGAAGAACGCCTGGATCATGTTCTTGGCGATCTGCCCGGTGACCAGTTCCGTGAGGTAACCGGCCTCCACGGCGAAGGAGGTGTCCACGTCGACCTGGGAGCTTTCCACGGCCGCCGCGAGGATGTTGCGCGGCGCCGGACCGGGGGCACCGCCCGTCCTGCTCTTCAGCATCGCGGTGAGGGCGGGAAGTTGTGCGGCGAGTGCCGGGTCGGCGGGGGTACCGCCGGGGATGCGGTATCCGGGCGCGTCCCAGGGCTGCGCCGAGACCGGGTGGCTGTCGATGAACGCCCGGGCTCTGGCGAGGAGTTCGTCCGGACGGGCGGCGATCTCGTCGACCAGTCCGGCCTCGAGGGCGCGCGCCGGTGCGTACCGGGTTCCCTCCAGGAGGACCTTGTGCAGTGCGTCCGCCACGCCGAACATGCGGACCGTGCGGGTCACTCCGCCGCCGCCCGGCAGCAGGCCCAGGGTGACTTCGGGGAGCCCGACCGCGGCGCCGGGGGCGTCCAGCACCACACGGTGGTGACAGGCGAGGGCTATCTCGTAGCCACCGCCCAGGGCGGCGCCGTTGATCGCGGCGACGACCGGCTTGCCCAGCGTCTCCAGGACCCGCAGCGAGCGCTTGACCCGCATACCGGCCTCGTAGGACGCTCCGGCGGTCTCCGGGGTGACGGACACCAGGTCGCGCAGGTCGCCCCCGGCGAAGAAGCTCTTCTTGGCGGAGGTGACGATGACGCCCCGGACGGTGTCGCGGGCGGTCCAGAGCCGCGCGGCGACGGCGTCCAGCGAGTCGATGAACGCGGCGTTCATGGTGTTGACGGCCTGGTCGGGGTCGTCCAGGACGAGGGTGACGACATGGTCGTCGGACTCTTCCCAGCGGATGGTGGAAGGCCTTGCGGTGGTGTCCATGGCGTGTTGTCTCCAGGGAAGGCGTACAGCTGCCGGGCGGGCGGGGACGGGTCAGAGACGTTCGACGACGGTGGCGATGCCCATGCCGCCGCCCACGCACAGGGTGACGAGCCCGTACCGCTGGTCGCGGCGTTCCAGTTCGTCCACGAGGGTGCCGAGGATCATCGCGCCGGTGGCGCCGAGGGGGTGGCCGAGGGCGATGGCCCCGCCGTTGACGTTGACCTTGTCCAGGCTCAGTCCCATGTCCTTGACGTAGCGGAGGACGACGGCGGCGAATGCCTCGTTGATCTCGACCAGGTCGATGTCCTCGATGGTCAGTCCGGCCCTGGAGAGCGCTTTGCGGGAGGCGGGCGCGGGCCCGGTCAGCATGATGGTGGGCTCGGCTCCGGAGACTGCGGCGGAGACGATCCGGGCGCGTGGACTCAGGCCGTGGCGCTCTCCCGCCTCCTTGCTGCCGACGGCGACCAGGGCGGCGCCGTCGACGATGCCGGAGGAGTTGCCGGCGTGGTGGACGTGGTCGATCCTCTCGACCCAGTGGTACTTCTGCAGGGCCACCGCGTCGAAGCCGCCCAGTTGTCCGGACTGCGCGAAGGAGGGCCTCAGCGCGGCCAGGCTCTCGGCGGTGGTGCCGGGCCGGATGTGCTCGTCCCGGTCGAGGACCGGCAGCCCGTTGCGGTCCCGTACGGGGACGACGGAGCGGTCGAAGCGCCCCTCCTTCCAGGCCGCGGCGGCCCGCTCCTGGGAGAGTGCCGCGTAGGAGTCCACGTCGTGCCGGGTGAAGCCTTCCAGGGTGGCGATCAGGTCGGCGCCGATGCCCTGCGGGACGAATCCGGTGTCGTGGCTGGTGCGCGGGTCCAGCGCCCAGGCACCGCCGTCGCTGCCCATCGGGACGCGCGACATGGACTCGACGCCGCCCGCGAGCACCAGGTCCTCCCAGCCCGAGCGGACCTTCATGGCGGCCATGTTGACGGCCTCCAGTCCGGACGCGCAGAAGCGGTTCTCCTGGACTCCGGCCACCGTCTCCGGCAGACCCGCGAGGAGGGCTGCGGTACGGGCGATGTCCGCACCCTGGTCTCCCACCGGGCTCACCACACCGAGCACGATGTCGTCGATCGTCGCCGGGTCGAGTTCCGGGAAGCGGCGAAGGATCTCGTGGATCAGGCCGACGACCAGGTCGATCGGCTTCGTGCCCTGCAGGGCCCCGTCGTCCTTGCCGCGACCGCGCGGGGTGCGGATCGCGTCGTACACGTACGCTTCGCTGGTCACCTTGGGTGCCTTCCGTATCAGGTCTGAGGGAAGTCGGGTCTGGAGGGATCTCGCCCGTGCGCAGGCGCGGAGGGTGTCGCGCGGAGATCCCGTCCGGTGCTCAGCCGAGCAGCGAGCGGCCGATGATCTCCTTCATGATTTCGGTGGTGCCGCCGTAGATGGTCTGGACACGGCTGTCGAGGAACGCCTTCGCCACCGGGAACTCGCTCATGTAGCCGTATCCACCGTGGAGTTGGAGGCAGCGGTCGACGGTCCGCTTCTGCAGTTCGGTCGCCCACCACTTGGCCATCGAGGCATGTACGGCGTCGAGCCGGCCCTGGCTGTGCTCCAGGACGCAAGCGTCCAGGAAGGTGCGGGTGACCGCCGCCTCGGTGGCCATCTCGGCGATCTCGAAGCGGATGTGCTGAAGCCGGGCCAGCGGTCTGCCGAACGCCTCGCGCTCCTTGACGTACCGCGTGGTCACCTCCAGGATCCGCTCGGCCCCGGCGGCGGCGCCGACCGCGATGGCCAGCCGCTCCTGGGCGAGGTTCTCCACGAGGTGGACGAAGGCCCGGTTCTCCTCGCCGAGCAGGTTCTCCTTGGGAACACGCACGTCGGTGAACGACAACTCGGCGGTGTCCTGGGCTTTCTGGCCGATCTTGTCGAGGTTGCGGCCGCGTTCGAAGCCCGCCGTGCCGCGTTCCACGACGAGCAGGCTCTGGCCGCCGCTGCCGCCCTCGGGGGTGGTACGGGCGACGACGATCACCAGGTCGGCGAGAACGCCGTTGGAGATGAAGGTCTTCGCGCCGTTGAGCAGGTAGTGGTCGCCCTGGTCGGTGGCGGTGGTGCGGATGCCCTGGAGGTCGGAACCGGCGCCGGGTTCCGTCATGGCGATGGCGGTGATGATGTCGCCGGAGACGAACCCGGGCAGCCAGCGGCGTTTCTGCTCCTGGTCGGCGAGCCGGGTCAGGTACGGGCCGACGATGTCGTTGTGCAGGCTCAGGGCCGGCCCGGAGGCGCCGGCGCGGGCCAGCTCCTCGATGAGCACGGCGCTGTAACGGAAGTCGTCGCTGCCTCCGCCGCCGTACTCCTCGGCGACGGCCATGCCCAGCAGACCCTGCCGGCCCGCCGATCGCCACACCTCACGGTCCACGACGCCCTGCTTCTCCCAGCGTTCGTGGTGGGGAACCGACTCCTTGGCGAGGAAGGTCCGCACCGTCTCGCGGAACGCCTCGTGGTCGGGTCCGTACAGGTCGCGTCCGAATGTCACAGCCAGCTCCTCACGTGCTCGATCAGACGAACGGGATCGGGTCCGACGGGGGTGACGTTGAGCATCGTCACCCCCGCCTCGCGGAACGCCTCGACCCGGTCGCGTACATGTCCCTCGGGACCGGCCAGGCAGAGCCGCTCCAGGAGTTCCGCGGGTACGGCCGCCTCCGCGTCCTTCTTGCGGCCCGCGAGGTAGTGCTGCTGGATGGCGGCCGCCGCCGACTCGTAGCCGTAGGCGCTGATCAAGTCGTGGTAGAAGTTCCGGCCGGGGGCGCCCATGCCGCCGACGTAGAGGGCGACGGTGGGGCGCATCAGGTCGCGGACGGCCTCGGCCTCGTCGCCGATGGCCAGCAGTCCGCCGGCCACGACCTGGAGCGGGCCGAGCGCGGGATCGCGGGCGGCGGCGCCCTCGGCGAGCGACCGGCCCCAGACCTCGGCCGCGTGCTCGGGGACGTAGAGGAACGGCAGCCAGCCGTCGGCGATCTCGGCGGCCATCTTGACGTTGGCCGGGCCGAGCGCCGCGAGGTAGACCGGGATCGTGTCGCGGACCGGGTGGTTCAGCAGTTTCAGCGGCTTGCCGAGGGTGCCGCCCTTCTCCGGCGACAGGGGCAGCTCGGTGATGCCGCGGTGCTCGATCACCTCCCGCCGCCAGATCCGCCGGGACAGTTCGATCACCTCGCGGGTGCGGCCCAGCGGTCGGTCGTACCGGCGGCCGTGCCAGCCCTCGACGACCTGCGGCCCGGAGGCGCCGACGCCGAGGACGGCGCGGCCTCCGCTGATGGCGTCGAGTCCGGCCGCGGTCTGGGCGATCAGCGCGGGGGTGCGCGAGTAGACGTTGAGGATTGCCGAGCCGATCCGCATCCGCTCGGTTCTCGCGGCGAGGTATCCCATGAGCGTCGGGGAGTCGAAGCCGTAGGCCTCGGCGACCCAGACGGCGTCGAGTCCCGCCGCCTCCAGGGCGGCGGCGCCGTCCGCGGCGGCACGCGGATCACCGGCGTACGTCAGGGGCGAGGAGAGTTCCATCAGCTGTGACCCTTCAGAAGTCCGGGTACGTCCCAGTCGCGGGCCACGTCCGGGGTGTGCGCGCCGGGGACGGCCGGGGGAAGCCGCAGGGTGCCGGGGGTGCCGGAGAATCTCGGCGCGGGAGCGGGCTGGGTGATGCCGTACGCCTCGGTGTAGGTGCCGCGCCCTGCCAGATGCGGATGCCCGGCCGCCTCGCGCAGCGTGAGGACGGGTGCGACGCAGGCGTCGGTGCCCTCGAAGACGGCCGTCCACTCCTCGCGGGTGGCGGTCTTGAAGCGTGCGGTGAACGCGGCCCTCAGCTCGGGCCAGTCGCCCGGGTCGGAGCGGTCCGGCAGATCCTCTCCGTCCAGACCCAGCAGGGCGACGAACACCGCGTAGAACTGCGGTTCCAGCGCCCCGACCGCCATCCAGCCGCCGTCGGCGGTCTCGTAGACGCCGTAGAAGGGGCTGCCGCCGTCGAGCGGGTTGCGGCCCCGGGCGTCCTGCCAGGTGCCCTCGGCGAGCATCCCCCAGAACATGGCGGTGAGGTGTGCGGCGCCGTCCACGATGGCGGCGTCCACCACCTGGCCCCGGCCGGTGGCGCGGGCGGTGAGCAGCGCGGCGAGGACGCCGGTGGTCAGGTAGAGGGAGCCGCCCGCGTAGTCGCCGAGCAGGTTGGCGGGGAGGGCCGGTGGCCCGTCCGGGGTGCCGATCATGGACAGGGTGCCGGCGGTGGCGATGTAGCCGATGTCGTGTCCGGCCCTGGCGGCGAGAGGTCCGTGCTGGCCCCAGCCGGTCATCCGGCCGTACACCAGCGCGGGGTTGACGGCCAGGCACTCGTCGGGGCCGACCCCGAGGCGTTCGGCCACACCGGGTCGGTAGCCCTCCACGAGGATCTCGGCGCGCGCGGCCAACGCCCTTACGGTTTCCGGCCCTTCGGGCGATTTGAGGTCGATCAGGACCGAGCGCTTGTTGCGGTTGGTCACGTCGCGGGCGGGATCGCCGCCGAGCGGCGAGGGGCCGGGACGGTCCACGCGCACCACGTCGGCACCCAGGTCGGCGAGGAGCATCGCGGCGAACGGACCAGGACCGATCCCTGCCAGTTCGAGCACGCGTACGCCGTCCAGAGGGCCTTTCACGGCAGCGCCGGGCGGGTCCGGGGAAGGGTGGCTCATGGGTTCCTTTCTCGGTGCGCGGCGGTCTTCCCGCCGATCGACCGGGACCTTACTGAGCGTTCGCTAAAACGTAGAAGCGCGGAGTCGGTCGGTCAACTCCTCGCGCAGCACGAGTTTTTGTGGTGGAGTGGCGGGGAATTGAGAGCAGGCCGGGGTTCGTTCGCCAGGATCACTGATCGATCGCTAAGCACAGGAAGGATGCCGTCGGGGACCCACGGCCGTACGATGTCGCCGATCGCCACCCGCCCCCGGGCCTTTCGTTCGGATCATGCTGGATCGGGGAGCGGGGTCCGTTGCCGTACGCCGGAAGGCGGAAGAGGGAGTCCACGCGGAGCGTCGGCGACCGACGACGCCGCGAGGCGCGGCACCGGACGCGCGAGCCCAGCACGATCCGAACGACAGGCCCCGGGAGAGTCGTTGAACACCCAGCCGAGCCAGGACCCCACGCCCCAGGCGGCGCACTGGCGCTCCTACGGACCGCTCGAACTGCACCCGATCCTGCTCCACGCCATGGAAGCCTTCAACGAGCACGGCTACCACGGCACTTCGGTCCGGGACATCGCCCGCCGGGTCGGCGTCACCGTGCCCGCGCTGTACTACCACTACGAGAACAAGCAGGCTCTGCTGGCCACCCTGCTGGAGGCGTCCATCAAGGACGTCCTGGACCGCTGCCGGGCCGCGGCCGCGGAGGCCGGGGACGATCCGCTGGCGCGCATCTGCGGCATGGTCGAGTCGATCGTGCTCTACATGGCCCACCGTCGGCGGCTGGCCTTCCTGGACACCGAGATACGCAGCCTGGAGCCGCAGAACCGGGCCCGTTACGTCGCCCTGCGCGACTACCTGGAGCACATGCTGCTGGACGCGGTCGAGACGGGCCGGGCGACGGGTGTGTTCACCACACCCTTCCCCGCCGACGCGGTGCGTTCGGTACTCGTCATGTGCCAGGGGGTCGCCAACTGGTTCCGCGCGGACGGTCCGCTCACGGCGGAGGAGGTCGCCGAGCGCCATGTGCTGTTCTGCCTCGGCACGCTCGGCCACCCCGGAGCGGTCACCGGCGGTCCCGCGCTCCCGTACCACCGGCGCACTCCCCTCCGGTCCCCCTCGTCCGGGGGTTCCGCCGCACGCTCCCCCAGGTGACCCGGCGGGCCACCGTACGCACCACGGCTCCACCGACGCACCGCGCTGCCGCACCACCGATGCACCGCGCCACCGACACACCTCCACGGACCGCACCGACGAGAGGACACCCGCATGAACCCCACCGAAGCCCACGCCCGGTTCCAGGAACTCCGGGAGCACGACGGCCAGGTCGACCCGCTCGAACTCGACGCGGTCTGGGCCGAGTTGGACACGGTCAGCCCCGAGGAGATCCTCGGCGACTGGAAGGGCGGCGAGTTCCGCACCGGCCACCCGCTCGACGGCATGCTGGCGAAGGCCGACTGGTACGGAAAGTCGTTCCTCTCCGTGCACGACGCCAAGCCGCTGGTCTGCCGGAACGCGGCGGGCGAGCTGTACTCCAACCTCGAACTCGGCCAGGGTGAGGCCAGTCTGTGGACCGTCGAGTTCCGTGGCGAGTCCACGGCCACCATGGCCTACGACGGCCGGCCGGTCTTCGACCACTTCAAGCGGGTGGACGGGAACACCCTGATGGGGATCATGAACGCCAAGGGCGTTCCGGCCGAGGGCCCCTTCTACTACTTCTTCCTGGAACGCGCCCCCGGGATCCGGCTCGCCGCACCGGCCCCGCGCGCCACCGAGGAATCGTGAGACGCGTCCGCGCCGCGGTCGTGGAGGCGCCGGGCGCACCGTTCACCGTCCGGGACGTGGAGCTCGAGGACCCGCGGCCCCGCGAGGCGCTGGTGAGGATGACCGCGGTGGGCGTCTGCCACACCGACCTGGCGATGCGGGAGTCCTGGCCCCGGCAGCTCATGCCGATGGTCTTCGGCCACGAGGGCGCCGGTCTGGTCGAGGCGGTGGGCGAGGAGGTGACCGGTGTCGCGCCCGGCGACCGGGTCTGCCTCACCTTCGCCCGCTGCGGGGCCTGCGGGGAGTGCGCGGCGGGCCACCCGGCGTACTGCCACGCCGCACAGGCCCTGAACTTCTCCGGCGGGCGCGACGACGGCTCCACTCCGCTCTCCCTCGACGGCGCACCGCTGCGGGCCGGCTTCTTCGGCCAGTCCAGCTTCGCCACGTACGCGGTCGTCCACGAACGCGGCCTGGTCAAGATCCCCGCCGACCTGCCGGACGAGGTCGCCGCACCGCTGGGCTGCGGCGGCCAGACGGGCGCCGGGACCGTGCTCAACCGACTGCGCCCCCCGCCGGGTTCCTCGCTGGTGGTGCTGGGCGCGGGCGGGGTCGGCCTGAGCGCGCTGATGGCGGCGGTGGCGGTGGGCTGCGACCCGGTGGTGGCAGTCGACCCGGTCGCCTCCCGGCGTGCGCTGGCGGTGGAACTCGGCGCGCATGCGGCCCTGCCTCCCGGGGACGGCCTGGTGGCGGAATTGCGCGACCTCACCGGCGGTGGGGCGCGGTACGTCGTGGAGACCACGGGGCGTCCGGAGATGGCCCGACAAGCGGTCGTGGCGCTGCGCCCGCGCGGTGAGCTCGCCCTTCTCGGCCTCGGCGGCGAGGTGACGTTCGACGTGATGGGGCTGCTCGCCAAGGGGGTCCGCGTCCACGGGGTGATCGAGGGCGACTCCGACCCGGGCACCTTCGTCCCCGAGCTGATCGGCCTGTACCGGCGCGGGCTCTTCCCGGTCGGCCGACTGGTCACCACGTTCCCGTTCGAGGAGATCGGGGCGGCGGTGGCCGCCATGCGGGACGGCAGTGCGGTCAAGCCGGTCCTCGTCTTCCCCTGACCACCGGCAGTCGCGTCCCGCGGGCCCGGCCGAGGAAGTCCGGCGCTCCGACGCCGTGTGATTGACTGCTCCGCATGGCCTCCGCCTCCCCGTCCGCGCGTTCGGCCGCGGCCCCCGACGCGACCGCGGCCACGCGGCCCCGCAACCGCAGGCAGCTCATCGTCGGGGCGGCCGGGCGGGTCTTCAGCGAGCGCGGCTATCACGCGGCCTCCATGGAGGAGGTCGCGGCCGGCGTGGGTATCACCGCGGCAGCCCTGTACCGGCACTTCCCGAACAAGTACGCGCTCTTCGCCGAGTGCGCCGACGTCATGGTGGACGGCCTGGTCGCCGCGCTCGACGAGGTGCCTCCCGGGGCGGCGCTGGCGGACGTCCTCACCGCGGTCACCCGGATCACCGTCGCCCATCGCGCGTCGGGTGGTGTGTACCGCTGGGAGGCCCGCTATCTCAGCCGCGAGGACCGTCGTCGTCTCGCGGCCAAGTTCGACCGTCTGGCCGGGCGGGTGGACGAGGCGGTGCAGCGCGAGCACCCGCGGGACGATGAGCGTCTGCGCACCCTGGCCGCCCTCGGGGCGATCGGGTCCATCACGATGCATCACACGTCGATCGCCCAACGCAGACTGGAGGAGCTGCTGTTGGCCTCAGCGCTGCGCGTAGCGGCGAGTGGTCCGGCAGGGGCTCCGGCGGGTTCGCGCACCGTGGTGGATCTGCCCGCCCAGCCGGTGCCGCGCACCCGGCGCGCGGAGATCCTCGCGGCGTCCGTCCCGCTGTTCGCCCGGGACGGCTTCGCCAGCGTCACGAACGGCCAGATCGCGGAGGCGGTGGGGCTGACCCCGTCCGCGCTCTACCGCCACTACCCCGGCAAGACCGACATTCTGGCTGCGGCCTGCCTCCAGGCCGCAGCGCTGCTGGCCCAGGGGGTGGAGCGGAGTCTGCGCGAGGTGACCGGCCCCCACGACGCCGTCGTCGCTCTGGCGGCGACGTACGTGGCCTACAGCTTCGAGTACACCGAGCTCAACAGCGTCGCCGAGGCCGAACTCGCCGGTCTGCCCACGGGACACCGCCGGCCGTTGGTCCTCGCGCAACGGGAGCACATCGCCGTCTGGGAGCAGCAGTTGAGGCTGGCCCGTCCCGAGTTGGACCCGCGTCAGGCGCGGGTTCTGGTGCACGCCGGGTTCGGTGTGGTGGTCGAGGCGGGGCGCAGACTCCGGTGGCTGGACACTCCCGGCCACCGCGAGTCCGTGACCGCCCTGGTCGTGTCCGCTCTCGGCGTCTGAACGGCCGCCCGGCGTCGCCGGAGCGCCGTCGGGGCGTGGAGTGCCTCTCTCGCGCCGGTTGCCCTGGTGCCCGCCCCTCGGCCGATCGCCGGGGGCGGGCACGGGTGTTGACCGGACCGGCGGATCAGGCCGCCCTGTTCCCGGTGGGGATGGTGATGGGTGTGGTGGCCCCCGAGGTGCCCTTGTTGAGGAAGAGCATGGCCAGGGCGCGGACGAACTGGTCGAACACGTAGAACGAGCCGGGCATGATGGGCGACAGCCCCTCACGGAACAGGATGAACGCCGGCCACGCGGTACGGACCAGGGCCGCCGACACATAGTCGCGTTTCAGCCCGAGCCAGTCGCCGACCTGGTCGCTGAGGACGTAGCGCACGAACTCGTTCAGGAACCCGCGGGTGACGCCGAGGTCGATCTGCGCGGTCAGGCCGAGCAGTTCCTCGGCCAGCGCGATGCCCTCGGTCGACGGAGTGAGGATCGGGGTGAGCACCTGCGCCGACTGTGCGTCGGCGGCGGCCCAGGTCTGCGGGATGTACTCGTCCGGCACTCCGAGCAGGTGGACGGCGACCTGCCACGAGTGGAGGAACGCCTCCTGGTCCGCGGCGGAGAACGGGACCTTCCACTCCAGCAGCTTGCGGTGGACGTAGGTGCCGAGGCTGTGGAAGGTGACCAGGATATCGGCCGCGCTGATCGGAATGGTCTCGTCGGCGACGGCCTGCCAGTGCGGCGACTGCGGCAGCAGGTGGCGTACCGCGGCGTGCACCACACGGGTCTTGTTCGCGGTGACGACGAACTGCCCCGTCGGCTCGAAGGCCCCCAGCTGGGAGAGGTCGTACCCGAACGTGAACGTCTTGGCCGCGCGGTCCTGCATGTTGGCACCGCCCGCGGACCAGTAGACGCTCTTGGCCTCGCGCGGGATCACGGTGCTCATGATCCCGCCGCCGAGGCCGTACAGCATGAAGAGGTACGTGTCCCGGCGCCGGTTGAAGTCCGCGGCACGGGCGAGCTTGACGGGGTCGGCCCAGGAGGGCAGCCGGTTGACCTGGCTCAGGTACGAGGTGAACTCGGCCGGAACGCCGGTGGGCAGCGGGTCGTTGTTGTTCACCCACGACCCCCACGCCGCGTTGATCGCGGGCACGTGGCCGTTGTCGACCATCGAGGCCATCAGCGGGTCCGCCAGGTCGTCCCAGATCCACGCCGGTCCGGTCCCCGTGGTGGCGGTGGCTCCCCCGGTCGATCCCGTCGACGCCCATGCCTGGGCCGGGTTGGCCACGCCCACGAGACCGAGAGCCACGCCGAGGGACAACATTTTTCGCCTGCTGAGATTCTCCATTGACTTACCTGCTTCCCTGATGGGTCAGTTGGCTTCGAGTAGCCTTCGCAGACTTGCAAGTCGGGTGATCCACACGCGGTGGACCGTGTCACACCGATGTGATTTTTGATTAACATAGCGAGGTGTGATGCCGTCGGCAATGGTGGTGACGGAGGAGCTCTTCGCCAATGTGGTGCCGCGGTGGACCGGTCGTCCTCCCGGAACGAAAGAGGACGACTCCGTGGGATCTCGCACGGGGACGGCGCCGGACTCGCACGTCACCGCGGCTCGATCAGCGTCGTGCGGACGGTTCGAGCGAGCCGCCGGCCAGGTAGCCGGTCCGATGGTCGGTGGCTGGATCGGACCACGGACCGTCGACCGGCCGACGCGCATGACGCTGCGTCCCGCTGCGCGACGGCTGTCCCTCAGGGGATGCCCCCGGATTTCGTGAGACGGGGGCGGGTAGACCGCTGGAGCACGGCTTTCGCGTACTCCGGAGGGGGTGTTGGCGTGCTGTCACAGCGCGCTGCACGGTCGTTCGAGCAGGCTTACGAGGCGTACAGGGCAGAGTGCGACATCGACGAAGTGGAGCTGGGGCCGGCACGACCCCGTCTCATGGCCGGAGCCGCACGACTGGAAGTGCCTTCGGCGTGCTGGAGCAGGAGGGCCACAGGCCGTACCTGCTCGTGGCCCGCATGGGACAGGTTCCACCCGGAATGGAGTTCCGTGTCTGGGACGGAGGGGAGAAAATCTCGGCGAACGACCGCGCGCTGCTGCCGGGTTACCCGAGGGGCGCACTGTATCCGACCGTTCTGGGACGGATGACGTCCGTGTGGACCGCGGCGTCGGTCCTGGGGGATCTGTCGGCGAAGGCCCGCGCCGCCGGCGTTCCGCTCCGCGGCGGGCTCCCTCCCGCGACGCTCGTCGCCGGAGGCGTGGAGCTCCTGTGGCGTGAGGTCCAGAAACACCACCATCTCGACCAGGGCGAGGGAGCCACCCTGCGGTGCCGGGAAACGATCACCTACAAGCCCTGGCTCTTCGGCTTCCTCCGTAGCACCAAGACCGAGCACGCGGTCTTCGACCGCACGCCGGCGAGCGAGGGAGGGCATTACGAAGTCGAAGCCAGTTGGGCCGACCGCGACAACGAGCCGCACAGGATCTACAGACCGCCGCGCGACCTCAAGTTCGACGTCGCCACCTATCGCCACGCCTGCGACGGAACGGTGGTGGCGATCAGCTCCGTTCACCTTCGGTCGACCTGACCGCTTCCACGACGGCACGTGAAGCGGGCCGAGGGTGGCCGGATCATGGCATTGCCACCGCGTTCCGTTCCGCGCCCTCTCCGTCCGCGACCACGCGTCGGGGCACCGCGCGCCGCGCGAACGGGCGCGAACGCCCGACAGGACGGCTGTGCCCGCCGGCGCAAGGGCCGGCGGGCACAGCCGTGTCGCGGGAGGGGCCGGGGGGTCAGGCGCCCGCCCTCCGCTTGTTCCACACGTCGAAGCCGACTGCCGCAAGCAGCACGAGGCCCTTGATGACCTGCTGCCAGTCGGTCCCGACCCCGACCAGGTTCATGCCGTTGTTGAGCACACCGAGGACCAGGCCGCCGATGATGGCTCCCAGCACGGTTCCCACACCACCGCTCATCGACGCCCCGCCGATGAACGCGGCCGCGATGGCCTCCAGTTCGAAGTTCACGCCCGCCTTAGGCGAGGCGGCGTTGAAGCGCGCGGCGAAGACGAGACCGGCGAGCGCCGCGAGCATTCCCATGTTGAGGAACACCGCGAAGGTGACCTTCTTGTCCTTGACCCCGGAGAGCTTCGCGGCGGGCAGGTTCCCGCCGATCGCGTACACATGGCGTCCGATCACGGCGTTGCGCATCACGTATCCGAAGCCGACCAGCAGCACGGCCAGGATCAGCAGGACCACGGGCGTGCCCTTGTAACTGGCGAGCAGCAGGGTCGTGACGAGGATCGCGGCGACCAGCGCCGCCGTCTTCAGCGCGAACAGGCCCGCGGGGAGCGTCTCCAGGGTGAACTCGCGCTGGCGCCGGCGGTCCCGCACCTCCTGGAACACCACGTAGGCGGCCAGTCCGATCCCCAGGAGCAGCGTGATGTTGTGGTAATTGGTCTCCGGTCCCACCTCGGGCAGGAACCCGTTGGCGACCTTCTGGAGCCCCTCGGGGAACGGGCCGAGGGTCTGCCCCTTGAGGAAGATCTCCGTCAGCCCGCGGAAGAGCAGCATGCCCGCGAGGGTCACGATGAACGAGGGGATGCCGACGTAGGCGATGAAGAAGCCCTGGAGGGCGCCGGCTGCGGCGCCCAGCAGCAGGGTGAGCAGCACCGCGACCGGCCAGGAGACGTGGTGCTCGACCATGAGCACCGCCCCGATGCCGCCCACCAGGGCCATCAGGGAGCCCACCGACAGGTCGATGTGCCCGGCGATGATGACGATCATCATGCCGATGGCCAGGATGAGGATGTAGCTGTTCTGCAGGACCAGATTGGAGACGTTGCGCGGCAGCAGCAGATCGCCCCCCGTCCAGATCTCGAACAGGAGCACGATCAGGCCGAGGGCGAAGAGCATCCCGTACTGGCGCATGTTGCGCCGGACGCCGTCCAGGAGCACCCGGCCGACCGGCCCGCCGGTGGAACCGCCGCCCGGCGGCGCGGGCGTGGTCGTGGTCGTACTGACGTCGGTGCTCATGCCTGGTGTCCTTCGCTGGGGGTGGCACCTGCGGTGACTGCCGGTGGTGCGGTGGTGTCCCGGGTCATGTACCGCATCAGCACCTCCTGCGTGGCGTCCTCGCGGGACACCTCACCGGTCAGCCGCCCGGCGGCCATGGTGTAGACGCGGTCGCACATGCCGAGCAGTTCGGGCAGCTCGGAGGAGATGAAGAGGATCGCCTTGCCCTCGGAGGCGAGCCGGTCGATCACGGTGTAGATCTCGAACTTGGCCCCGACGTCGACCCCTCGGGTGGGTTCGTCGAGGACCAGGACGTCCGGACCGGCGAGAATCCACTTGCTGAGGACGACCTTCTGCTGGTTGCCGCCGGAGAGGCGGCCGACCGGTTCGAGGACGTTCGGAGCCTTGATGTTCATGGTCTTCCGGTAGCGTTCGGCCACCTTGCGCTCGTCGTGGCCGTCGACGATGCCGCGCCGGGCGAGGGAGCCGAGCGAGGCGAGCGAAATGTTCCGGCTCACGGTGTCCCCGAGGTCGAGACCGTAGTGCTTGCGGTCCTCGGTGACGTACGCGATGCCGTTGGCGATGGCCTCGGGAACCGTACGCGTCCGTACCTCGCGGCCGTCCCGGAGGACGGAGCCCTGCTCGTAGTGGCCGTAGGAGCGGCCGAATACGTTCATCGCCAGCTCGGTCCGGCCCGCACCCATGAGCCCGGCGATGCCGACGATCTCGCCCCGGCGGACCTGGAGCGAGACCCCGTCGACGACCTTGCGGCTGCGGTCGAGGGGGTGGCGCACGGTCCAGTCCCGGATCTCCAGGGCCGGTTCGGTGTCGGCGGCGCCCTCGTAGGGCGTGCGGTCGGGGAAACGGCTGTCGAGGTCCCGGCCCACCATGCCGCGGATGATGCGCTCCTCGGTGGTGGCCGGGTCCTTGACGTCCAGGGTCTCGATGGAACGCCCGTCGCGCAGGATGGTGACGGAGTCGGCGATCCGCGCTATCTCGTTCAGCTTGTGCGAGATGATGATCGAGGTGATGCCCTGGCCCTTCAACTCCCCCATCAGCCGCAGCAGTTTGGTGCTGTCCTCGTCGTTGAGCGCGGCGGTGGGCTCGTCGAGGATCAGCAGCCGGACGTCCTTCGCCAGCGCCTTGGCGATCTCCACCAGCTGCTGCTTGCCGACGCCGATGTCGGCGACCCGGGTCTCGGGGTGCTCGTCGAGCCCGACCCGCCTGAGCAGTTCGGCGGCACGGCGCAGCGCCTCGCGCCAGTCGATGATTCCCCGCCGGGACGGCTCGTTGCCGAGGAAGATGTTCTCGGCGATCGACAGGTAGGGAACCAGCGCCAGTTCCTGGTGGATGATGACGATGCCGCGCCGCTCACTGGCCCTGATGTCCTTGAACCTGCACGGTTCGCCGTCGAAGACGATCTCGCCCTCGTAGCTCCCGTGGGGGTGGACGCCGGACAGGACCTTCATGAGCGTCGACTTGCCGGCGCCGTTCTCTCCGCACAGGGCGTGCACCTCTCCGCGCGCCACGGAGAGGGTCACCTCCGACAGTGCCCTGACCCCGGGAAAGGTCTTGACGATGGACCGCATCTCCAGGACCGGTCCTGTCGGTGGCGGCTCGGGGGCGGGCACCTCGGAGGGATGGGTGGCGGAGGTCACCCGAGCTCCCCGGCGTTGATGTAACCGGAGTCGACCAGGACCTTCTGGTAGTTCGACTTGTCGACGCTGACCGGGTCGAGCAGGTAGGACGGCACGATCTTCTTGCCGTTGTCGTAGGTCGTGTCGTCGTTGGTCTCGGGCTTCTTGCCGTCGAGCACGGCGGCCACCATGTCCGCGGCGACCTGGGCGAGGGCCCGGGTGTCCTTGTAAACGGTCTGGGTCTGCTCGCCCGCGATGATCGACTTCACGGAGGCGACCTCGGCGTCCTGGCCGGTGACGATCGGCAGCGGCTTGGCGGCGCTTCCGTAGTCGTCGGACTTCAGGGCGGAGAGGATACCGATGGAGATGCCGTCGTAGGGCGAGAGCACGGCGTCGACCCGGGCGGTCGAGTAGGCGGAGGTCAGCAGGTCGTCCATGCGCTTCTGCGCGGTGCCGCCGTCCCACCGCAGCGTGGTGACCTGGTTGAGCTGGGTCTGCTTGGAGCGTACGACCAGCTGCTTCTTGTCGAGGTAGGGCTTCAGCACCTTCATCGCGCCGTTGAAGAAGTACTTGGTGTTGTTGTCGTCGTTGGAACCGGCGAACAGCTCGATGTTGAAGGGCCCCTTCTTCGCGCCGCCCTCCAGACCCAGCTTGTCGACGATGTACGTGGCCTGGAGCTCGCCGACCTTCTCGTTGTCGAAGGAGGCGTAGTAGTCGACATGGTCGGAGCCCAGGATCAGCCGGTCGTAGGAGATCACCGGGATGTGGGCGTCCGCCGCCTGCTGCAGGACGTTGGAGAGCGCCTCGCCGTTGATGGCGGCCACGACGAGCGCGTCCACACCCTGGGTGATCATGTTCTCGATCTGGGCGACCTGCTGGTCGGGGTCGTCCTCGCCGTACTGGAGGGTCGCGGAGAAGCCCGCCTTCTTCAGGCTCGCCGTCATGTTCTTGCCGTCGGCGATCCACCGCTCGGACGACTTGGTGGGCATGGCGATGCCGATGGTCAGGTCCTTCTTCTTGTCCTTCGACTCCTCGCTCCCTCCCTCGCTGCTCTGCCCGCAGGCGGTCAGGAGCAGGGCACAACCAGTGGTCACGGCCAGAAGGGCGTATGCGGATCGGAGTTTCGTCATGGGCGTTACCTGGCAATCCCGTCGTCGAGGCGGCTCTGTCCGGAACGACCTCGGCGGCAGCATGCGTGCTCGCGCCGCTGGACGGCGTCGTCCCGGCTTGGCGACCGGGGCTCAGCAGACCCGGCAGAGCTCGATTGTTAGCGCTCACAACGGCGTCGTACAAGAGGCGTTGAGGTTTTTCTCGCGTCGATACCCACCCGTAAGCAGGAAGATGAGCGGCAAACACGGCGCATCCCGCAGAAAGCGGTGCGCCCGACCCCGACGGCCGCCCCTCACGACGGGGGCAGGCGCGTCGCGCCGGAAGTCCTTCCGGCCGTCGAGCGAACACCCTGATTCCTCAAGGTAGTTCGAGGACGAAGCACTCGGACCGGCGAACAGCCCTGCCGCCACGGCGACTTCACCGAACATGCACAGAGGGCACACTGCCCTGGGCGGCGCGGGCCAGTTCCGTCAGGCGCTGCGGCCCGTCACCGTTCAGCCGGTTGAGCAGCGACGAGGACGCCCTGCCCAGACCTCCGGCGGTGGTACCGAGGCGGACGAACCTCACCATGTCCTCGACGGCGCGCATGAGTTCCTCGGCGGTCGGCCCCGGGCAGAGGTCCATAACCTTCTTATGCATAGGCTCATCATCCATATGCATGTATGTGGAATCTAGTACCGCATCGGGCCCCGTCGATCGCGGAGGAGCGGAGCCGGGCGCACCCGCGCGGCGCCTCGGCCGCGACGCGGTCCGGGGCCACCCGCCGATCCGCGAAAGGGAGTTCGCCGACGACAGCCGGCCGCCCCGAAGCGCCGGGCGCACCCCCAGGGGTCCGGACCCGTCGCCACGACATGGCGCGTCCCGGGGCCGGAGGCACCTGATCGCTCCGCCGCGGAAGGGCTGAAAGAAGTCTTGCGCAAAGCATTGACCGCAACGTCGACGGGGTTCACAGTACTCGCTAATGCGCATTAGTAATACGCATTAGTGATCCGGAGGAACACGGTGGAAGAACCCAGGAAGCGGGCCCGGCCGGGCCGGACACCCGCACCCACGGGTCGTACGTCCCGGCCGAGACAGGCCGAGGTGGCCCGGCTGGCAGGGGTCTCGCAGGCGACGGTCTCGCTGGTGCTCGGGGCGCGCAAGCAGGGCGTCACGATCTCGGAGGAGACCCGGCAAAAGGTCCTCGACGCGGTGCGCACCCTCGGTTACGTCCCCGATCCGGCGGCCAGCCGGCTCGCGGCCGCACGCAACAATCTGCTCGGGGTCTTCAGCTTCACGTCCACCTTCCCGACCGACGTGCAGCACTCGTACTACCCGTTCCTGGTCGGCGTCGAGCAGGAGGCCGCGGCCCGTGGCTACGACCTGGTGCTCTTCACCGGGTCCAGCACGGGCGGCGCCGGGGCCGCCGGACCCCACGCGCTCAATCGGGTACGGCTCGCCGACGGCTGTCTGTTCCTCGGACGCCACGCGCCCGCCGACGAGTTGGGGCGGCTGGTCGCCGACGGCTTCCCCGTGGTCCACCTGGGCCGCAGGGACGAACTCGAAGGGCTCGCCTGGGTCGGCGCCGACTACGTCAGCGCGGCCCAGGAGGTCGTCGCGCACCTCGCCGCCCTCGGACACCGGCGGATCGTGCTCGTGCGGGAGGACGACGAGGCCCCCGCCTCCACCGACCGCGAGCACGGCTTCCTCAAGGGGCTGGAGGAAGCGGGTCTGCCCGGCGGCCCCGGAGCCGTCTTCCGCTCCCCCGACCCGCGGCGCGAGCTCACCGCGGAGCGGATGCGCGGCTGGCTGGCCGACGGCGTGACCGCGTTCGTCGCGGAGGAGACCGACACGGCAGACGCGTGGCTGGCCCTCCGCGACACCGCGCGGTCCCTCGGGATCGACGCGCCGCGCGACGCCTCGCTCGCCCTGCTCGGCAGCCCGCCGCCGGACCTGGCGGACGGCCCGTCCCCCACGGGATTCGACATCCCCCGGCCGCAGTTGGGCGCGGCAGCCGTACGCATGCTCGCCGCCCTGGTGGCCGGAGAGGAGACGACCGAGCCTCTCGTGGCCTGCACCTTCCGGCCCGGCACGACCTCGGGCCCGGCGCCCGGCGCCGGACACCGCTGACGGCCCGGCGGACAGGCGCCCCCGAAGACCCGACGCGCGGACAGCGAACCACCACCCCACGCACGCACAGCACTTCAAGGAGAACCGTGATATCCGAACCCGACATCCTCATCGTGGGCGCCGGTCTGGGCGGCGTCGCCGCCGCCCTCGCCGCCTGCCGGGCGGGGCGCACCGTCGTCCTCACCGAGGAGACGGACTGGATCGGCGGCCAGCTCACCTCGCAGGCGGTCCCGCCCGACGAGCACCCGTGGGTCGAGGAGTTCGGGACCACCGCCTCGTACCGCACCCTGCGTGAGTCCATCCGGGACCACTACCGCCGGTGGTATCCCCTGCGTTCCGAGGCGCTGGCCCTCACCGCCCTCAACCCGGGGGCTGGCCGTGTCAGCAAGCTGTGCCACGAGCCGCGCGTCGCCCTCGCGGTCCTGGAGGCGATGCTCGCGCCGCACCGCTCCTCCGGACGGCTGACCCTCCTGACCGAGCACCGGCCGGTCGCCGCCGAGGCGGGCGGCGACGACACCGTACGGTCCGTCACCCTGTCCGACCTGCGCGGCGGTGGCCGTCGCACGATCGGCGCCCGGTACGTCGTCGACGCCACCGAGACGGGGGAACTGCTCGAACTGGCCGGGGTCGAGCACGTGACCGGCGCGGAGGCCCGGAGCGAGTTCGGTGAACCGCACGCCGCCGAGGAGGCCCAGCCCCTCAACCAGCAGGGCATCACGGTGTGTTTCGCGCTCTCCCACCACGAGGGCGAGGACCACACCATCGAGCGGCCGGCCGACTACGAGTTCTGGCGCACGTACCGGCCGGACTTCTGGCCGGGACCGCTGCTCGGTTTCCTCGCTCCCGATCCCCGCAGCCTCGAGGCGGTTCCGCGCACCTTCGTCCCCAACCCGGAGCTCGATCCGCTCGACGTCAGCGCGGACCAGTCCGCGGACGCGGGCGACAAGGAGCTCTTCGGCTTCCGCCGGATCCTGGCCCGTAAGCTCCACCGGCCCGGCGCCTTCGACTCCGACATCACCCTGGTCAACTGGCCTTTGAACGACTACTGGTTGAAGCCGCTGATCGGTGGCGGCGAGGAGACGTCGGCCGCCGCGCTGGCCGAGGCCCGCCAGCTCTCCCTGTCGGTCCTGTACTGGCTGCAGACCGAGGCACCGCGCGCGGACGGCGGCCGGGGGTTCCCGGGTCTGCGGCTGCGCCCGGACGTGACCGGCACGTCCGACGGCCTCGCCAAGGCCCCGTACGTACGCGAGTCGCGCCGGATCAAGGCGGTCACCACCGTCACGGAGCACGACGTCTCGATCGACCTCGTCGGCCCGTACGGCGGCACCCGGTACCCGGACTCCGTCGGCGTCGGCAACTACCGCATCGACCTGCACCCTTCGACCGGTGGCGACAACTACATCGACATCGGCTCGGTGCCCTTCGAGATCCCGCTCGGCGCGCTGATCCCGCGCCGGGTCCGCAATCTGCTGCCCGCCGGCAAGAACATCGGCACCACGCACATCACCAACGGCTGCTACCGGCTCCACCCGGTGGAATGGAACATCGGCGAGGTGGCGGGCGCGCTGGCCGCGCACTGCGTCGCCGAGGGTGTCGAGCCGCACCAGGTCCAGGCCGAGAGCAAGCGGTTCGACGAGTTCGCCGGGCTGCTGGACCGCGAAGGCGTGCAGCGCCACTGGCCCGACGTACGGGGCTACTGACCGACCCGATCGATCCGCCCGACGCGCGGCGTGGACCGCCCGTCGATCGGACCACCGCTCCACCGCACGGCCCCCGGGGTGCCGCGGAACGCCGGGCGGGCGCAGCTCCACCTGTACCCGCCCGGCCCACGGGCCGGCCGCCTTCCGGCGACCGGCCCTGCCGCCCTCGCCCTGCCATTCGCACAAGGAGGTGCCCAGCCATGAACACCCATCGCATCCGCGTCGGCATCGACGTGGGCGGAACCTTCACCGACGCCGTGGCCGTCGATGCCACGACCCTGGATCTTCTGGGGCAGGTGAAGGTTCCCACCAGCCACCATCATGAGGACGGTGTCGCCCACGGCATCGTGGAGGCTCTCGACCGCCTGCTCGAACAGACCGGTCATACCCCCGAGGACGTGAGCTTCCTCGCCCACGGCACGACACAGGCTACCAACGCCCTGTTGGAGGGCGACGTCGCCACCGTCGGGCTGATCGGCATCGGCGCGGGTCCGAGCGCCACCCTCACGCGCAGGCTGGCCGCCTTCCGCAAGCTGGAACTCACCGCGGGCAAGCGGCTTCCGCTCGTCTACGGGCACGTGGCCGACCCGGACGACGCGTCCGCCGTGGGCGCCGCCCTGGACGCGCTCGTCCGCGAGGGCGCCGAAGTGGTCGTCGCCAGCCAGCCGTTCAGCGTCGACCGCCCCGATGGCGAGGACGCCGTCGCCGCCGCGGCCGGGGAGCGGGGGCTCCCGACGACCGCCGCGCACGACATCACCTCGCTGTACGGGCTGCACAAGCGGACCCGGACCGCCGTGGTCAACGCCGCGATCCTGCCGCGCATGCTCGCCACGGCCGATCTCGTCGACGCCTCCATCACCAAGGCGGGCGTGAACGCGCCCCTGATGGTGATGCGGTGCGACGGCGGTGTGATGTCGCTGGACGAAATGCGGCGCAGACCTCTGCTGACCGTGCTCTCCGGTCCGGCGGCGGGCGTGGCCGGCGCGCTCATGCAGGAGCGCGTGAGCGAGGGCCTGTTCCTGGAGACCGGCGGTACGTCCACGGACATCAGCGTGGTGCGGCGCGGCAAGGTCGCCGTCCGGCACGCCACGATCCTCGGCAGGACGTCGTACCTGTCGGCGCTCGACGTCCGGACCGTCGGAGTCGGCGGCGGTTCGATGGTCCGTGTGTCGGGCGGCAAGGTCACCGGCGTCGGGCCGCGCAGCGCGCACATCGCGGGGCTCCCGTACGCCTGTTTCGCGAGCCCCGAGGACCTGGCCGGAGCGAAGGTCACCCTGATCCGTCCGATGGCCGACGACGCGGCGGACCATGTGGTGATCGACGCGGCCGGAGGCCGTTTCGCCCTCACCATGACCTGCGCCGCCAATGCCCTGGGCCGGGTGCCCGAGGGGGACTTCGCGCGGTGCGACCCGGCGGTGGCCGAGGCGGCGATCGCGCCGCTGGCCGCGCTGCTCGGTACCGACGTCGCCACGGCGGCGGCGAGCGTCCTGGACGCGGGCACCGAGCGGGTGAGGTCCGTGGTGGACGCGATGATGCGCGACTACCGCCTGGACAGGGACACCGCGGTGCTCGTCGGCGGAGGCGGCGGGGCGGCTTCCGTCACTCCCCATCTCGCGGCCGTCACGGGTCAGGAGGGCAGGATCGCCCGGCACAACGAGGTGATCAGCCCGATCGGCGTCGCCCTCGCCCTCATCCGCGAGCAGGTCGAGCGCATCGTTCCGGGCGCCGGGCAGGAGCAGATCCTCGCCGTGCGCGCCGAGGCGGAGGCCGCCGTCGTCGCCCAGGGGGCCGCCGCCGACGGGGTGGAGGTGGAGGTCACCGTCGATCCGCAGACCAGCACCGTGCGGGCCGTCGCGACCGGCGCCACCGAACTGCGTACCCAGGACCGCGCCCACCGGGCCGACGAGGCGGACCGGCTGCGCGCCGCAGCCGACAGCCTCAGGGCCGACCCGGCGTCGGTGCGGGTGCTCGCGGGGACGGCCGCCCACACCGTGTACGGCACCGAGGTGCACCGCAGGTTCCGCCCGGACCGCCACCCGGTGCGGGTCGTCGACGCGGACGGCGTCGTACGGCTCCACGCGCCGGACGCCCGGGTCGAGACCACCACCGTCGGGCGGGCGCCCGAGGTTCTCGCCGGCCTGGTGAGGGAGGCCACCTCGTACGGCGACGGCGGTGTCCGCGCCCCGGCGCTGCGGCTCCTGCTGGGCTCGCGGATAGCCGACCTCTCCGGTGTGCTCGACCCGCAGCCGCTGCTGGCGCTCGCCCGCAGCGAACTGCGTTCCCGCGCCGCGGACGAGACGGTCGTCGCGGTCGTGGAGTCACGGTCGTGACGGCCGCTCTGCTCGACCGGGCCGCCCTCGCGGCGATCGGGGCGCTCGCGGATCGGGACGACGTCGAGTTCGGCGTACGGCTGCTCACGAACACCCCCACGCACGAGAACCGCGATCCGGAGCTGCTGCGCCGCTGGGCGCGCAGGGCCGACGCGTTCGGCTCTGCGCTGGAGCCCGCCGCCTCCACGGCCCGTGTCGTGGAGAGCGACGGCGGGCTGGCCAGGGGGCTCCTCGCGCGCTACACCTCCCGGCCGGTCCCGACCGTCGAGCTCTTCACCGACACCCTCGCCCTCGCCGAGGAGCTGACCGAGCTCCTCGGCTGGCGCCACTGGTACCCGGCCGGCTCGGTCCGGGCGGCGGCGATCGCCCACGAGGCGGTGCACGAGCGGCTCCACCACGGCACGGCGAAGAAGGAGCTGAAGCTGGCTCTGGACCACGTCGTCCTGCGTGCGGGACGCCACCGCCTGTACGGCCATGTCGCGGGCGCCGACGAGATCGCCGCCCATGCCCACGCCCGTGCCGCCTGCGGCCTGGGACGCAGCCCACTCCTGCTGACGGCCGCCCTGGCCACCGCGGCCGAGCCGCACCACGGATCCCCGCACGGAAGAGAGAAGTAACGCCATGGGCGTCGTCATCCTTCTTGTCATGGCGGCCGGTGTCGCCGCGATGCTCACCCGCAGACTGCCCACCGCCTTCGCGCTGGTCGTCCTGGGCGTCGTCATCGCCTTCGTCGCCGGCGCCCCGCTGTCCGGCGAGAACAGTGTGCTGGACACGGTCGTCCAGGGCGGCGCGCCGATGCTCGCCGCCACGATGATCGCGATTCTGCTCGGGTCCTGGCTGGGCAAGCTGCTGGACGAGACCGGCATCGCGGGCACCCTCGTCCGCAAGATCGTCGAGTTCGGCGGGGACCGGCCGGTCGTGGTCGCTCTCGGCGTGCTCGCGGTCTCCACCCTCGTCGGCACGGTCACCGGTTCGGCCCCCGCGGCGATGCTCGCCGGCATCATCGGCATCCCCGCCATGATCGCCGTGGGCATCCCCAAGGTCACCGCGGCCGGCACGATCCTGATGGGCATCGCCGCGGGCATGCCCTTCGAGCTGCCCATCTGGCAGTTCTTCTCCACCGCGCTCGAACTGCCCGTCGACACGGTGCGCGGCTTCATGCTGAAGCTGTTCCCCTTCGCGCTCGCCGCCGCCGTCCTCTTCGTCCTCATCGAGACGCGGCGAAGGGGCGTGGAGCACGCCTGGTCGCTCAAGTCGGCCTCGGCCAAGCCCTCCGCGAAGTCCTCCTCGCGGCGCGAGCAGCTGGGCGACGCGCCCTGGTACGCGCTGCTCACCCCGGTCGTCCCCCTGGTCCTCGCCCTCGGCTTCGAGGTCGCGATCCTGCCCTCGATGCTGGCCGGTGTCCTGTACGCGCTGGTCACCACCACCCCGCCACGCGAGATGAACAAGCGGCTGCTGAGGACGCTGTACGGCGCGTTCGAGGTCGCGGCGGCGCCGATCGTGCTGTTCGTCGCCATCGGCATCCTGCTCGCCGCGGTGAAGCTGCCCGGCGCGGTCGACTCCCTGGAGCCGCTGGTCAAGGCCGTCAGCCCGCAGAACCCGGTGCTCTTCGTGCTGGTGTTCACCCTGCTCGTACCGCTCTGTCTGTACCGGGGCCCGCTCAACGTCTACGGCCTCGGCGCGGGCATCGCCGGTGTCCTCATCGCCGCCGGCATCTACCCGGCCGTGGCGGTGCTGGGCCTCGCCACCTCGTACAACCAGGTCTTCGGGGTGTCGGACCCCACCAGCACGCAGACCGTCTGGAGCGCGCAGTACGCCGGGGTGACACCGCAGCAGGTGATGCTGCGGACCCTGCCGTACGTCTGGGCCGTCGCCCTGGGCGGATTCTGTGTCACCGCCGCCGGTTACCTGTGATCCCCCACATCGGCCATCTGTGATCTCTCACTCCACGGGACGGAGCACGACATGACACAGCACGAGCACGAGGCACGCCGGCCGGACCCGCAGCCCGCCTTTTCGGAGGCGCTGCGGCCGACCAGGAGGATCTTCCTGCGGGGCGCGGTCGCCGGGGCCGCCGGGGCCGCCGGAATGATCGCCACCGGCGCCGCCACCGGGAGCGCCGCCGCGGCGGCACCCGGAGGATTCCCCGACTACCGTTACGTGAGGACGCTTCTGACGCCCTCCCGGCTGAAGTACAACCCGACGGGCGAGATCATCTTCCCGTGCATCAGGGGGGTCTACGACAAGCTGTCGAGTCCGCTGGGCCGTTACTACCTCTACTACGGTCCGCACGACGCCCCCGGCGGGATCTGCCTGGCCTACGGCGACTCGCTGGAAGGCCCGTTCACCGAGTACCCGGCCAACCCGATCGTCCCCAACGACTGGCAGCCGCACTACAAGGTCAGCCACGTCGCCTCCCCGCACGTCCTCTGGAACGAGGACGTCAAGGAACTCTGGCTCTACTTCCACGGCGAGAACAGCACGACCCGGCTCGCCCGTTCCAAGGACGGCATCACCTTCACCTACGACAAGGTGGTGCTCACCACCGCGATGATGCCGACGGGCAGCACCGAGACCTCGTACGCCCGCGTCTTCCGGCACGACCTGCCCGCGCGCGGTGCGCGCTACGTGATGCTCTTCATGCTCAACAACCAGTCCAACCACCGCGACATCGCCTGGGGCTGGTCGAAGGACGGCCGGGACTGGACCTTCGACCAGCAGCCGCTCGTACGCCACACCGACGTCGGCGCGGTCAACGTCGGCGGCCCGCACCTGCTGAGCCGGAACGGGAGCACGTACGTCGTCTACAACACCGACAAGGAGAGCGGCGGCAATCTGATGATCACCGAGGTCGGCAACGACTTCGGCCGCCGCGACCACCTCGGCGTCTTCTACGACTCGGGCACCGCGGCACCCGAGAACGGCCGCAGCGCCTCACCGAGCTTCGGGACCGACCACGGCGTGCCGTACATGATCTACGAGGCGGGCGAGCGGCTCCAGGGTTCGATCGCCCTCGCGCGCGGCTGACGCACACCCGATGGAGACGCGTGCCGCCGTGCCGGCGGCACGCGTCTCCATCGGGTGGTTGGAACTCCGGCGGATCCGGGCTATAGTTGATCTTGAAGGCGCGGTCCGCTCCGGCGGTACGGTGCCCGCGCGTTGGTCGTCCAAGGAAAGACGCCCCGCTTCCCGCGGGGAAATGCAGGTGCAAGGCCTGCCCAGCGCTCCACCAGCCCCGTTCCTGGTCACCAGGAACGGGGCTTCTTTTCATGACCCCTGGAGTTCGCAAGCGCGGAGCCCGGGCCACCAGGGGCAATCTTCAAACTTCAAAAGAGGGCAATGGTCTAGGCCAAATCATTGACGTGCATGCGTCATCACTCGATTCTGGCGACACCTTTCCCGACAGGAGTCTCCATGAAGCGTCTTCGCGCTCTGCTCTGCGGTGCCGCGACCGCGGCACTGGCCACCGCCGGACTCGCGGCGTTCACCGCGCAGCAGGCTTCGGGTGCGTCCGCCGCCGCCAACGCCGCCCTCAGCAACCGGTGGTACGCCGCCGCGCCCTACCTGATGCCGCACGACAACAACCCGCCGGACGCGGGCGCCATCATGGACGCCACCGGGCTCAAGGCGTTCCAGCTGGCGTTCGTCCTCGCTCCCAACGGGGGCGGTTGCAGTCCGACGTGGGACGGGACGTCACCGGTCTCGTCGGACACCGCGGTGGGGTCGGTCGTCAGCGCGATCCGCGCCAAGGGCGGCGACGTGTCGGTCTCCATCGGCGGGTACGGGGGAACCAAGCTCGGCCAGGCCTGTTCCGACGCGGCGTCCACCGCGGCCGCCTACCAGCAGGTCATCACGAAGTACCAGTTGAAGGCCATCGACTTCGACCTGGAGGAGCCGGAGTACGAGAACGCGACCGCCATCGCCCATGAGATCGGCGCGGCCAAGATTCTCCAGCAGAACAACCCGGGACTCTACGTCTCGGTCACCACCGCGGGAACGGCCGACGGAACCGGCTGGTTCGGCAAGCAGATGCTCAACGAGGCCAAGGCGCAGGGCTTCACGCCGAACAACTTCTCGATCATGCCCTTCGACGGCGGGTTCAACGGCGCGGCCGCGCAGACGAGCGCCCTGACGAACTTCAACTCCATCCTGCAGTCCACCTTCGGCTGGGACGCGGCGACCGCCTACGCGCACCAGGGATTCTCCGGGATGAACGGCCGCAGCGACACCGGCGAGTACTTCACTCAGGCCGACTTCCAGACGGTTCTGGACTACGCGACCAGCCACCACATGGACCGCTTCACGTTCTGGTCCCTCAACCGCGACCGCCAGTGCACCCCGCCCGACAACAACGGCACGACATCCGGTACGTGCAGCAGCGTGGCCCAGTCGAACTGGGACTTCGCCAAGTACTCGGTGAAGTTCGCCGGAGTCACCCCGCCGACGACCACACCGACGACCACGCCCCCCACCACTCCTGCCACCACTCCCCCGACGGGTGGCGGCTGCGCCGCGGCGGCGTGGAGCAGCGGCGCCGTCTACACCGCCGGCAACACCGTCTCGTACGGAGGCCACACCTGGAAGGCCAAGTGGTGGACGCAGAACGAGACGCCCGGCACCACCGGTGAATGGGGTGCCTGGCAGGACCTCGGCACCTGCTGACCCGGCCTCGGTGACGGCCGGCCCGCAGGGACGTGCGGAGCAGGACCTCGACGTAGACGTCACCCCCTGCCGGGCGGACCTGAGGCTTCTCCGCGAACGCCCTCGTTCGTTCACGGAGGAGCCTCCCCGACGGTGGTCTGTTTCCGTTCCGTCCGCCTTCGTCGGCCGAGGCGGGACCTTTCCGAGTCCCGTCGCTCCGTGGGCGGCCGGCACGGCCGTACACCGCGTCGATCCCGTCGGCCGTGACGACCTCGACCTCCGGCACGATCCCGTTCCGGGCGCAGAAGTCCAGCATCTCCTGCGTATCCTCGAGGGCCTTGCCGCCTGAGCCCGAGCACGGAACAGGGTGCGAGGCGAGTGCCTCAGCACGGTGGCCGCCAGTGGGAGCACGGACCGCCCAGCCATAGGTTTCCCCAAGTCAGCGCACGCGCCCGCGCGGCTTGAGCGGTGTGATGGGCAGTTCCGGGGCAGGCAGGCGGGCACCGTCGTAGCCGTGTACTTCGCCGAACCGCGAACCCTTCTCCCAGTCGTTTCGCGCCTGTGCGATCTCGTCACCGGACCGGCCGATGAAGTTCCACCACATGACGATCTCCTCCGCGAACGGCTCGCCGCCGAGGAGCATGAGTCCGGCGTCGGAACCCGCGCGCAGGGGCAGTTCGGTGCGGCCGCAGCCGAGGTAGAGCATCGATCCGGGGAGTACGGGCACCCCGTCGACGTGGGCCTCGCCCGACATCGACAGGACGGCGTACTCGAAGTCCGGGTCGAGCGGCAGGCGGGTCTCGGCGCCGGCGGAGAGGGTGAGGTCCGCGCCGACGATCGGGGTGAAGGCGGTACCGGGCGACCGCGCTCCGTCGAGTTCGCCGAGGATCACCGTGGCGGTGAGCCCGGGGGCCGTCGCCGTGGGGAGGTCGGTGTGGTGCTGGAAGTGGGGTTCGACATTGCGGTGGGCCTCCGGGAGGGCCACCCAGAGCTGAGCGCCGTGCAGAAGCCGGGCGTGGCCCTTCGGGCTCTCCTCGGAGTGGCTGATGGCCCGGCCCGAGGTCATCAGTCCGAGTTCCCTCGGGCGTACGGTGCTCAGGCTTCCCAGGCTGTCGCGGTGCAGCACCTCGCCCTCGTGGAGCCAGCTCACGGTCTGCAGTCCCATGTGCGGGTGGGGTGGTACCTGCATGCCGGGCTCGTCCGCGATGTCGTCGGGGCCGTAGTGGTCGACGAAGGCCCAGGCGCCGATCATGCGGCGGCCGAGGTTGGGCAGCAGCCTGCGGACTTCGGTGGACTCCCCCAGCCGTACGCGGCGCGGGGTGAGGAGTTCACGTACCGGTTCGGCGACGACGAAGCCCCGCCCTCCGCAGACGGACAGGGTGGCCTGGCGATCGAGGTTGCTCATGGTGGTCAACCTATTGCGCTCCGGCCGGGCGGGGGCCCTCGGACGCAGCCGCCACTTCCCCAATTTGGTGGAATTTTCAACCACCGAGGTATGTTGTCGCGAGCACACGGGCGGGAGGCCTTGGACGGCCGCCCCGCCGGCGGCAGAGGAGGAAGCACATGGACGAGACCTACTACGAGTTCGGCACCGCCGCCGACCGCTGGAACCGCGCGCAGATGTTCTTCGACGCGAAGGAATACCTGACCGCGGCGCGCATTCTCCGCGGTCTCGTGGACGAGGTTCCCGAGCAGGTCGCCCCGCGGCTGCTTCTGGCCCGTGCCTACTACCACTCCGCGCGGCTCGGCAAGGCGGAAGCGGAGTTGCGGGTGGTCCTGGAGCGCGACCCGGTCGAGGATTACGCGCGGCTGCTCCTCGGACGCACGCTGGAGCGCCAGGGCCGGCGCGAGGAGGCCGCTCCGCACCTGCGGATGGCCGCCGCTCTGAACGGCGACTTCCCCACCGGCTGAGGCTCTCGGTCCACGCCGGACACCCCCCTGGAGAGAGTGTGCGGCCGGAGTGGCTCTCCGGCCGCACACAGGGCACTGTCCGGGTCAGCCCACTGCCCCGGCAGGCCGGGGAGCGCCTTCCCGGGAGGTCGCGCCCCGTACCCGCGACGGGAGCAGCAGGCGCTCGGTGAGGGCACCGAAGATCAGGCCGAAGCTCACCCAGAGGGTGGCCTGGACCGCGAGGGTGGAGAGCCGGAATTCCCAGAGCAGGGTCGCCGGGAAGTCCGCGCCCACCTCGTCGAACGACGGCAGGAACACGTACGCGAGGCCGATCAGCAGGACGTAGCCCGCGGACGCGGCGATGGTCGCGTTCCAGTTGCCGAGGCGCGGTGCGAGCCTCCTCCCGCCGATGACGGCGGCGACGGCGAGCAGCACGCTGAGCGCCACCATGAGGAAGAAGAGCCCCGTACGTTGCCCGATGGTGTCCGGGTTGCCGACGGCCGGCGGGTTGGCCGGGTACTTCAGGAACGGTACGAGGTAGACGGTCAGCAGCGCCGCCCCCGCGACCAGGGCCGCGGTGGCCCGGGGGCCGAAGCTCCCGATACGGCCGAGGGCGTAGCAGAAGACGAGTGCCGCGATGCCGCCGACGGCGACGCCGAAGACGAGGACGCCGGTGGCGAGACCGCCGGTGGCCTGCATCGTCCGGCTGACGAGTTCCTCGCCGCCGTGATGGTCGTGGCTGTGGGCCTCTTCCAGGGCGATGGACGCGTCCACCCTGGACTCACCGAGGAAGTAGGCGACGAGAAGTGCCGCGACGCCCGCGAGAAAGCCCGCGAGCATGCCGCGGACCAGGAGCGCTCGGACTGATATGGAGTTCATGAGAGTTCGGTTCCCCGGGGTCTAGTGGCAGGGGAAACCGAGAAGGTGACGGCCGTCGTGGACCCACTCGTGAACGGCCTCGCCGGAGATGAGCGAGGTGGCTCCCTGCTCGGCGCCGACGAAGTAGAGCAGGACGAGCATGAGGATGCCGAAGAAGACCGCCCACGGGGCAATCGCCTTCAGCGATAGGGGAGTGACGGCGGGCATGTCGGTTGCGGGTGCGGCAACATGTGCCATGGCAGAACCTCCTGAGGGAACACGCGTCCCGATCGTGGTGCCTGAGACGACGGTGCTGGGTCTGACTTCCCGCAGTACGGGTTCACAGTGGCGCGACCGTGCCGGATTCTCACCGGACTTCCGTTGCGCCGTCGTCATGCTGGTCAGACCATAGCGCCTGTGTTCGGGCGCCGCCACGGTGCGGTGCGCCACCCGATCCCCAACTCGCATCAAAGGTGGGGATGTTGAGGAAGAAGGAGACTTCGGGGATGACCCTGCGGGTGACGTTCGTCTCACCGGCGCTGAATCCCGCGCTGCGCGAGGCCAGGTTCGCCGGCGACGGTGAGGGCCCGATCGACGACGCGGGCGAACGCCGGGCCCGCGCCGCCGCCTCGGCGGTCCCCTGCGCCGGACTCCACCTGTCGGGTCCCTCGGAGCGCTGCCTGTGTACGGCGCGGGCGCTCGGCCTTCCGGTGACCGCCGAACCTCGGCTGCGGGACTGGGAGATGGGGCGCTGGCGGGGGCGCCGGTTGTCGGACGTGGCGGCGGCCGAACCGGACGGGATCGCGGACTGGCTGGGTGACCCCGCCGCGACGCCGCACGGCGGGGAGTCAATGCTCGCGCTGATCGGGCGCGTGGGCGGCTGGCTGGACTCCCTGACCGGAGTCGTCGGTGCCGGTGAGGCGGGCGGGCGGATGATCGCGGTCGCCGAACCCTCGGTCGTCCGCGCGGCGGTCGTGCACGCGGTGCGTCTCCCTCCGGAGGCGTTCTGGCGCCTCGACGTGGCACCGCTCTCCTTCACCACCCTCACCGGACGCTCCGGCCGCTGGAACCTCTCGCTGGGCGCGATGCCACCGGGCCACGGGGAGCCCTCGGCCTGACCCCGGCGGTGTGCGCACGTCTGTCGCGGATCCCGCCGCCTTCCGTACACACCCTCCGCGCAGTCCCCTCGGCGTATCCCCGATTCCGTACGGCCTTTTCCGCATCACCCTTTTCTTTTCACCTATCCGCATCACCCCTCATGCAGCCCTTTCCACGCCGTCCCGTTCTCGCGACTCGACCGTCACGCCCCTCCGGGTACCACCCCCTTCCGTCCGCACCACTCATTCCGCGTGCATCAGGCAGCACGAACCCGACGACCCACGAGAGTCAACCGGCGGAACAGCCGGACCGCAGCCGGAACGAACGACGAGCTTTCCCGCGACTGCCCGGCATCCCGGTACCGCCCCACGCCTCTGACCGCAACCGAAACAATTTCGGAAATCCACTCCCGGACAGCCCTTCACCGCAAAGGCGCGAGGGAGGTCACCCGCACGCGGCCACTGACGTCACCCACCGGCCCCTTCGCGGCATCATGCCAGTTCAAAGGGGCTTTACGGGCCCTTCTCCCAGTCATGCGGTGCCCGGTTCCCGAGCCTCGATCTAGCGGTCGAATCGACCTCCCCCGCCCATGGAAGGCAGCCCGTCTCACACCCCGTCGCCTGAAGCCGGCCCGCGCACACCCCTTGACCCCGACAACTCATGGCGCCTACTTTCCGTGCAGCGATTCGCCATATTGACCATTGTTCATGTACGTGAACTTGAAAAGGTGCTCCCGTGCTAGAGGGTGTTCTGTTCTTCCCCGTCACTCCGTTCGCCCCGGACGATTCGGTGGACACCGCGAAGCTCGCGGAACACGTGCGGAGCGGTGTCCACGCCGGGGCGGGCGGGGTATTCGTCGCCTGCGGCACCGGGGAATTCCACGCGCTCGGGGTGGAGGAGTTCGCCTCCGCGGTCGGCACCGCCGTGAAGGCGGCGGACGGCCGGGTGCCGGTCTTGGCCGGCGCGGGTGGCTCGCTGCCACTGGCCCGGCAGTACGCCCGCGCGGCGGAGGAAGCCGGGGCGGACGGATTGCTGCTGATGCCGCCGTACCTGGTGGCGGGGGAGCCCGCCGGGCTGGTCGCCTATGTGCGCCAAGTGGTGGGGGCCACTTCGCTGCCCGTGATCGTCTACCAGCGGGGCACCGCCCGGTTCGACGTGGCCTCGGCCCTCGAAGTGGCCCGGATGCCCCAGGTGGTGGGGTTCAAGGACGGCACCGGAGATCTGGACCTGATGTCCCGGATCGTGACCGCCGTCCGCGCCGACGTGGAGGGCGCGGGCAAGGAGTTCCAGTTCTTCAACGGGATGCCTACCGCGGAGGGCACCGTACCCGCCTACCGCGGCATCGGTGTCGAGTTGTACTCCTCCGCCGTGTTCTGCTTCGCCCCGGAGATCGCCCTCGCCTTCCACCGGGCCGTCACCTCGGGCGACGACGCCACCGTCCAGCGGCTGCTGGGCGGCTTCTTCCATCCGCTCATCGAACTGCGTGACCGGGTACCCGGTTACTCGGTCGCGCTGGTCAAGGCTGCGGTCCGGCAAGGGGGACTCGACGTAGGTGGCGTACGCCCGCCGCTGACCGATCCCACGCCGGAGCACCTGCTGGAACTGGAAGGGATCGTCCAGCGGGGCCGGGCGCTGGCGGCCGAAGCCGAAGCGAACGCCGAGGCGGGTACCGGAGTCGGCACCGGTGCCCTGGAGGTGCTGTGATGAGCGACGAACTGCGGATCACCGGAATCGAGATCACCCCCGTCGCGTTCAAGGACCCGGCACTCCTCAACGCGGTGGGTGTCCACGAGCCGTACGCGCTGCGCGCGGTCGTCGAAGTCCACACCGACCAGGGCGTGTCCGGGCTGGGCGAGACCTACGCCGACGAAGGCCATCTGCGTCGGCTGCGTGCGGCGGCCGACGCGATCACCGGCATGGACGTCCACTCCACCGGCCCGATGCGGCGGAGGATCGCCGAGGTGATCGGTACCGACTGCGGCAGCGACGGCCACGGCCTGACGGGCATGATCACCACCAGCAGTACGGCGGACCGGGTCTTCTCCCCCTTCGAGGTGGCCTGCCTGGACATCCGGGGCCGGGCCACGGGCCGCCCTGTCAGCGATCTGCTCGGCGGTGTCGTACGCGATCGAGTTCCCTTCAGTGCCTACCTGTTCTACAAGTGGGACGCGCACCCGGGGCACGAGCCCGACGGCTGGGGCCCCGCCCTGGACGCCGAAGGAATCGTGGCGCAGGCCCGTCGCACGGTGGGCGAGTACGGATTCACCGCCATCAAACTCAAGGGCGGGGTCATGCCGCCCGAGCAGGAGGTCGAGGCGGTGCTGGCGCTGCGGGAGGCCTTCCCCACCACTCCGCTGCGGCTGGACCCCAACGCCGCCTGGACCGTGGAGACTTCGCTCAAGGTCGCCCGCGATCTGGAAGGCGTGCTGGAGTACCTGGAGGACCCGACGCCGGGGCAGGAGGGAATGGCCCGCGTCGCCCGCGAGGCCGCGATGCCGCTCGCCACCAACATGTGCGTGGTCGCCTTCGACGAACTGCCCTCCGCGGTACGGTCGGACGCGGTGCAGGTGGTGCTCTCCGACCACCACTACTGGGGCGGCCTCGAACGCTCGAAGCTGCTGGCCGGGATCTGCGACACCTTCGGCATGGGCCTGTCCATGCACTCCAACTCCCATCTCGGCATCAGCCTCGCCGCGATGACCCATCTGGCCGGAGCGACGGAGAACCTCTCCTACGCCTGCGACACCCACTGGCCGTGGAAGGACCCGGCGGAGGACGTGATCGTCCCCGGGGTGCTCGCCTTCCGCGCCGGATCCGTCACCGTCCCCCGTACGCCCGGCCTGGGCGTGGAGCTGGACCGCGACGCGCTGGCCAGGCTGCACGAGCAGTACCTGCGCTGCGGCCTGCGCAACAGGGACGACACCGGCTACATGCGACGGATCGATCCGTCGTACGAGAACAAGTCGCCACGCTGGTGACGCGGGGCGGACGCGGGTACCGGTACGGCGCCCGTGCGCCCGGGACCGGCACCCCCGTTCCCCTTTCCCCGGTGACGAACCCGTCCTGGTGACACGTCCGATCCGGTGACGGGACCGTCTGCGACGGTCCGGGTCCCGTCCCGTCAACAAGAAGGTATGCCCATGCATTGGCTCGACTGGGTCGCCGTCGGCGGCTACTTCCTGGTGATGCTGCTCATCGGCGTGTGGTCGCACCGGCGCGTCAGCGACGTCTCCGACTACTTCACCGGCGGCGGCAGGATGCCCTGGTGGCTGACCGGCATCTCGCACCACATGTCCGGTTACAGCGCCGCCGTGTTCGTCGCGTACGCGGCGGTCGCCTACGACTACGGAATCACCGTCTACGTCTGGGCGTTCCTGCCACTCGCCGTGGGTACCGGTCTGGGCGCCTGGCTCTTCGCGCCCCGGTGGAACCGGCTGCGGCAGCACTACAAGGTGGCGTCCCCGCTGGAGTACCTCGCCCGCCGCTACAACGTCCCCACCCAGCAGGCGCTGGCGTGGAGCGGCACCCTGCTGAAGGTCTTCGACGTGGCCGCCAAGTGGGCGTCGGTGGCGATCCTCCTGGCGGTCTTCACCGGGATGTCGATGACCCAGGGCATCCTGCTGACCGGCGTCGTCACTCTTCTCTACTGCACCGTCGGCGGTCTGTGGGCGGACGCCCTGACCGAGTTCGGGCAGTTCGTCATCCAGGGGGTGGCGGCCATCTCGATGATGTGGGTGGTGCTCGACCACCTGGGCGGCATATCAGGGCTGGGCACCCTGTGGCACCGGCTCCCGGCCGGACACACCGATCCGCTGGTAGGGCCCTACACCGCCGGCTTCCTCACCGCGTACGTGGTGGTGAAGCTCTTCGAGTACAACGGCGGCATGTGGAACCTGGCCCAGCGCTACATGGCCACCGACTCCCCCGAATCGGCCCGGCGTTCGGCCGGGCTGTCGGCGGCCCTGTACCTCGTCTGGCCGGCGGTGCTGCTGCTGCCCGCCGTCGCCGCGCCGGTGCTCATGCCCCACATCAGCGACCCTCAGCAGACCTACGCGCTGATGGCGCAGTCCTACCTGCCCGTGGGCCTGGTCGGTCTGACGCTGGCGGGGATGTTCTCCCACACCATGGCCATGGCCTCCTCAGACGCCAACGCCATCTCGTCCGTGGTCACCCGCGACATCCTGCCCGCGCTCGTGCCCGGTTTCCGGAACGCGGGGAACGAGCGGACCCTGCTGACGGCGCGGGTGGTCACGGTCGCCTTCATCGCGGTCTCCATGGTCGTGGCCATCGAGGCCGACCACTTCGGCGGGGTCCTCGGGATCATCGTCGGCATGGTCGCCGCCGTGATGGGACCGATCTCCATCCCGATGCTGCTCGGGCTGCTGCCGGCGTTCCGCCGCTGCGGGTCGCGGGCCGCCCTCGCGTCCTGGGCGCTGGGCCTGGCCGGGTACTTCTTCGTCAAGTACGGCCTGGACGGCGCCTCCCAGACCACGGTGATCGTCACCCCGCTGGTGACCTCGCTCGTCGTCTACACCGCGCTGGGCCTGCTGCTGCCGGAACCGGACGCGGAGGCCGACGCCGTGGTCGCGGCCCTCTCCGGGCCGGAGCCCGGTTCCGCCGACGCCTCCGCGCACCCGGTGGCCGAGCAGGTCTGACCCCGGTCCACCGGCGCGGGATTCGCCGGCCCCAGGTACGTCAGCGCCGGTCTCCGGCGAAGTCCGCGGGGCGGCCTTCGGACGGCTTCCTGGTGGCGGCGATGTGCGGTGCGGGCGCCCCCGGCTTCTGGCCGGGGGCGCCCTGCTGCGTGGGGCCGGGAACCATGGCGGCGTGCCGCGTCGAGGAAGCGGCCGCGAAGGCCGCGGGCTCCGCGGAAGCGCCGTCGGACGTGCGGCGGATGCCGGTCCGGGGCGGGGGCGGGGAGTACACCGGTACGCGCAGCAGGGCGAAGACCGCGACACCGACGGCCGCGGGCAGCGCGAGGCCGACCGCCGGGTGGAGCACGTCGGTGTGGATCAGCGTGCCGGTGGCGGCGCAGGCCGCGGTGGCGAGGATCAGGGTGACGGCCGCTCCCCGGGGCGTCAGGCGCAGGCGGCGCAGGCGGTGGACTGCGTGGTCCTGAGCGGGCGCCAGGAGGGGGCGGCCCGCCTTCCGTCGGGACAGCAGGACGAGGATCAGGTCGGCGAGGGCCACCGTCATCAGCGCCGGTACCGAGACCCACGCGGCGCTGCCGGACGGTGCGCCTGCGAGCAGCAGCAGGACGGCGCCGGCGAGGAGGAAGCCCGTGTAGCGCGAGCCGCACGAGCCGTAGAAGACGCGTGCGGGGGGCCAGTTGTACGGCAGGACGCCGGACACGGAGGCGGCCACTACGGCGAGCAGCAGCACGGTTCCGGGGTGGTGGTCGGCCGCGGCGCAGGTGAGCAGTCCGGCGGCGAGGACGACGGTCACTCCGGCCGCCGTACCGTCGGCTCCTTCCAGCAGTTGGAGCGCGTGGGTGAGGACCACCATGAGTACGGTCCCGGACACCGCCGCCACCGGGGAGAGTCCGGAGAACGCCGCGACGAGTGCCGCCAGCACGGTGTGGAGGACGAGTTCGATGCGGGCGCCGACCGGGCGCAGCTCCTTCACCAGTCCGAGCACCGCGACAGCGGCGGAGGCGGCGAGCAGGATGCGTACGCCGGATCCGGGCTCCGGAAGGCCCAGCCGGGGCGCGGCGAGCATGACGCCGGTGGTCGCCATGACGACCGCGACGCCCGTACCGACGGTCCGCCGGGGCCCCCGGCGGCCGCCCTTCGCCGCGATGACCGGGGCTAGTCCGCGGACGACCGCGGTGAGTGCCACGGTGATCACCAGCGCGACAGCCCCGGAGATGATGACGCCGACCACGTTCACCTGCTCTGCCTTTCCTCGTTCCTGGCCCCGTGGCGTCCTGCGCCGGACGGGACTGTCCCGCACGGCACCTTCGGATCGCGTTACCGGGTCGGCGCACCGCGCCACCCGAGTGGAGTCGTTCCACAACCTAAGGTGCACATGTCGGGATATGCCCCAAATAACACGCAGAGGGGCGTTTTGATTGGAGTTCGAGGAAAACCGAACAGGCGGACGCCGGGCGGGACGGCTACGGACGGCCGCTCGAAAACCGGTGACGCGTGCCGTGCGGAAGCCGGCGTCCCGGAGGCGGCGCCGCCGGGACGGCCGGGACCCGGAGAAGCCTCCGCCGGATCACCTCACTGCCCCGGCAGGGCGCGCACCGGGTGCTTGCTCATGATGGAGACCCGGTTGAAGGCGTTGATGGTGACGGCCACCCAGATCACTGCCGCGATCTCGTCGTCGGAGAGGGTTTCCCGCGCCAGGGCGTAGGAGTTCTCCTGGAGCGCGGCGTCGGCGGGGTGGGTCGTCGCTTCCGCCAGGGCGAGGGCCGCGCGTTCCCGCGCGGTGAACACCTCGGTGTCGCGCCAGGCCGCCAGCACCCCCAGCCGTCGGGCGGTGTCGCCCGCACGGAGCGCGGCACGGGTGTGCACGTCCAGACAGAAGGCGCATCCGTTGATCTGGGAGACCCGGAGATTGACCAGCTCCACCAGGGTGCGGCTCAGCCCCGCTTCCTCCGCGCCGACGCGGACCGCGTCGGAGGCCGCGACCATGGCGTGATAGGACTTCGGGCTCTGCTTGTCGATGTAGATCCGGCGCTCGCCGTGGGCAGCCTCGGTGCCGTTCACCCGTGTCTCCTCAACCGGGGCGCTTCGCCCCTCCAACACTCCGCACGCCCGGACGGGTGGCGGCTTACTATTTCACGCATGATCGTTGAACATGAAAGCACCTTTGGTGGGGGCGGGACGCCGGGAACCGGCGGCACCGGCCCCGACCGGATCGCAGGGCCCCAGGAATCCGGAGCGCACGGTGCTCCGGCCGAGCCCGCCGGGGTGGAGGTACTCACCCCCCGGGACGTACCCCTCGGCGGTCCCCGGGCCATGACGGTCCGGCGCACCCTGCCGCAGCGGGCCCGCACCTTCATAGGCGCCTGGTGCTTCATCGACCACTACGGTCCCGACGACGTCGCCGAGACCGGCGGGATGGACGTGGCACCCCATCCGCACACCGGCCTGCAGACGGTCAGCTGGCTCTTCAGCGGGGAGATCGAGCACCGCGACAGCCTGGGCAGCCACGCGTTCGTTCGCCCGGGGGAGCTCAACCTCATGACCGGCGGGCTGGGGATCAGCCACACCGAGGTCTCCACTCCGGGCACCACGATCCTGCACGGGGTCCAGCTGTGGGTGGCGCTTCCGGAGGAACACCGGCTCGCCGAGCGTGATTTCCGCCACCACGCGCCGGGCGCGGTGCGCGTCGACGGTGCCGTCATCAGGGTGTTCCTCGGGTCGCTGGCCGGGGACACCTCCCCCGTACCGACGTTCACTCCCCTGCTCGGTGCCGAACTGGTCGTCGAACCCCGCACGACCGTCACCCTGGACACGGACTCCGCGTTCGAGCATGGTCTGCTCGTGGACCAGGGGAGCATCCGTCTGGGCGAAACCCTCCTCGGTCCGGCCGAGTTGGGTTATGCCGGTCCGGGGCACCGCACGATGACCCTGACCAACGAATCGGACGTTCCCGCCCGGGCGGTACTCGTGGGCGGAACGCCGTTCGAAGAGAAGATCGTCATGTGGTGGAACTTCGTCGGCCGCAGCCACCAGGACATCGTCGAGGCACGCGAGGCGTGGGAGGCGGGGTCGAGCCGCTTCGGCCACGTGGACGGCTATCCCGGCGACCGCATCCCTGCCCCCGCCCTGCCGAACGCCGCCCTCGCACCGCGAGGCAACCCGCCCCTCACCGAAAGGCACTCCATGAGCCAGCCCGCCGCCACTCCGAGCGTCCAGCGCGTCGACGCCAGGCACCGCTACGAGATCCACGTCGACGGCGTCCGCGCGGGACTGACCGCCTACCGCGACCGCGACGACCAGCGCGTCTTCTTCCACACCGAGGTCGACGACGCGTTCGCCGGCCAGGGTCTGGCGTCCGTCCTCGTGGAGCAGGCGCTCAACGACGTACGGGCCTCGGGGAAGCGGATCGTGCCGGTCTGCCCCTACGTGGCGAAGTTCCTCACCAAGCACACGGAGTTCGCCGACATCACCGACCCGGTCACCCCGGAGGTCCTGGAGTGGCTGGAGGCGGCCCGCTCGCGCTGAGACGGCGCTCGTCGCTCGTACACCGACGCGCACCGACCGCGGGATCCGGTGAGGCCCGGAAGGCCGGTGAGGCCCGCAGCGACCTTGCCGGCCCACCCCGGTGTCCCGAAGCGGCACATCGCGGTGGGCCGGCCGTCAGGACGAGCAGCCGGCCCGCGGGCGATCCGTCAGGCGGGGCGCAGCTCGAACCAGTCGAAGGCCGCGCTGCCCCGGGTCGCGTACATGCCGAGGACCCTGCCGGTGAATCCGCCGGCGACCTCGGTGGTGAGGTAGCGGCCGTCCAGTTCGGCGAGGATCTCGAACTCGCCCTCCTCCGTCTCGTATCCGAGCCGCAGGGCGTCGGGGGCCCCGATGCGGAGACCGGCGCCCGCCGGATCCGCACGTCGGTCGGTGACGGTGGGCGGCAGGAGGTCGGCGGTGGTCACGTCGATGCGTAGCGTCAACGGCCCTGCAGGCACCGTTCGTTCGGCGACGGACTGGCGCAGCGGGCCGATCCGGGCGACCGCGCGCACGGTGTCGCCCTCCCGCTCGATCTGGTAGTGGTGCGCCTCGTCGAGCCGTACGGCGAGTCCGCCGCGGCCGCCGTCGGCGGCGTCGATCCTGGTGCGCGCGACGCATTCCGGATCGCGCTGGCGCTGCCCGACGAACACGGCGCCGGGCCGGTCCAGGCCGTCCGCGCGGGAGTTCAGTACGACGTGCCCGGGCCTCGTGCCGAGGTCGACGGCGTCAGGGTCCTGGCGGCGCAGGGTCACCCACCGGGGAGCGAGGACGGGGGCGTCGAAGTCGTCACGCCGGGGCTCCCCGGCCCACGGGTGCGGGGTCAACTCGGGCCCCTGGGCGTGGAGTTCCACGGGTCCCGGCAGCGGCCACCCGTCCTCCCAGCGCACCGGTGCGAGGAAGGTCTCCCGTCCCATGCCGTGGAAGCCTGGGGTGTCACCCCGGGGGCGGGTGCCGAGGAGCACCATCCACCAGCTGCCGTCGTGGGCCTGCACGAGGTCGCCGTGGCCGGTGTTCTGCACCGGATGGTCCGTACTGCGGTGCGACAGCACGGGGTTGTCGGGGTGCGACTCGAACGGCCCTGTCAGCGTGCGGGACCGGGCCACCGAGAGGGCGTGCCCGCGTTCCGTACCGCCTTCGGAGAGCAGCAGGTACCACCAGTCGCCGATCCGGTACAGGTGCGGCCCCTCGGGGTACTGCAGTCCGGTGCCCGACCACATCTCCACCGGATCGCCCAGCAGTTCACCCGAGTTCGGGTCGATGCGCACGCCCTTGATCCCGTCGTGCGAGAAGAGGCACCAGCAGTCGCCCTCCTCGTCCCAGGCCAGGTCGGGGTCGATGCCGGGTATCGCGACGGGGACGGGGTCCGACCAGGGCCCGGCCGGATCGTCGGCGGTCACCAGCAGGGTGCCGGCGCCGCCGACCACGGTCGTGATCATCCAGAACCGTCCCTCGTGGTGACGCAGGGTGGGGGCGTACACGCCGGAGGAAGAGGGCGCGGTGGGGGAAAGCTCCAGCTGTCCGGGGCGGCCCAGGGCGTGTCCGATCAGCCGCCAGTGCGTGAGGTCGCGGCTGTGCCACAGCGGCACGCCCGGTACGTACTCGAAGCTGGAGGTGGCCACGTAGTAGTCCTCGCCCGCGCGGCAGATGCTCGGGTCCGGGCTGAAGCCGGGTATGACGGGGTTGTCGAAGTACGCCATGTTCATCCTCGGGTCGGGCCGTGCCGGTCGGGCCGTGGTGCGCGTCCTGCCTGGTCGTGGGGTGCGGACGTGCGGGTGTCGCTCCTGCATGGTGCCCCAGTCCCTCGCCCGGCCGGTGATCGGGCCACCCCGCCGGACCGGAGGGGCGACGAGGACGTGCCCGTCGCGGCGGTGACCGCGGCGGGCACGTCTTCACCGGGACCGGCGGGAGCGCGCCCCGCGGGTCGGTGCGGGGTCAGCCGCCGATCGTGCTCTGCGGTCCGGCGTACTCCTTGAGCAGCGCGGGCACGTCCTTCGCCGGGTCCAGGGTGTACGCGTAGTAACTGCTCGGGGTGAAGGTCGTGCCGGCCGTCACCTGCTTGCCGGTGCAGTTGACCATGATGCTGCCCGACTGGGTCAGGGACGCCGCCGAGGTGTCGATGTTGAAGGGGTTGGCGACGTTCTCGAAGTAGCTGTTCTCGATGACGGTCTTCGAAGCCCCCCGGGAGAGGTTGCCGTAGGAGGTGACGTTCTGGAGGTAGTTGTCGTAGAGGTGGGCGAGGGCCACGTTGTCGATGCTGGGGTTGCGCTGGTTGGTGTCGTGGATCCAGTTGTGGTGGATGGTCATCCGGGCGGTGACGTTGTCGGTCCAGCCGATGCCGAGGGCCTTGTTCTCGGTGCCCATGACGTTCCAGGAGATGGTGAGGTAGCTGGTGTCCTTGCGGCTGTCGATCAGGCCGTCGTTCATGCGCTCGATGCGGTTGTGGTCGATCCAGACGTGGTCGGCCGTGTCCATCTGGATACCGTCGTAGTCGTAGACCTTGTCGTCCGGGTCGTCGTCGGTCATCTGCGCGTCGCGGATGGTGAGGTTTCGGATGATGACGTTGTGCACGCCGGTGCCCAGGAAGAATCCGCCGTGCACGATCTCACCCTTGGTGCCGACGCCGACGATCGTCTTGTCGGAGGTCACCGGGATCTCATGGCCGTACGGGTCGACCGTGATCGCGGCGCCGACCTTGATGACGTACGGGCTGCTGGAGGTGGCGTACTTGACCAGGTCGGCGTAGGTGGTCACGGTGACGGTGGAACCGGCCGCGCCGCCCGTGGTGCCACCGCCGGTAGAGGCGAAGCCGTCCGCCTTGTCCGACCAGGTACGCCCGGTCGTGACGGGCTTGAAGGCCCACTGCTTGTTGGTGTTGGCGGTGCAGGTCTCCTGGATGATCGCGGTGCCGTTCGTGGTCGACGCACCCTCGTCACTGATGCAGAGACCACTGTTGACGTTGACGATCTGGAACGTCCCCGACCCGCTCGCCACCAGCGTCCACGCCTGGTTCGTCTGACCCGCACAGCTGTACTGCTGCAACCGCGTCCCCGACACCGTCGAATAGTCCGGCACATCGACGCACTTGCCACTGTGCACGTTCACCAGCCGGTACGTCCCCGAACCGGCCGACGCCAGCGTGAAGTTCTGCCAGTCCGAATCAGCGGTGCACCCCCACTGCTGCAACAACGCACCGTTCGCCGCCGAAGCCGCCGGCACATCGATGCACTTACCGCTCTTCGTCACCGCCAGCTGATACACCCCGCCCGTCGCCGGCAACGTCGCGGCCACGGCCGGCGACACCCCACCACCTGCCACCAGACCCACCACCGCAAGCACGAACGCCGCGATCAGCGCACCGAACCTGGTGCCACTCCTGTTGAACATGGGTTTCCTCTTCTCTCGTATCGGCAAAGGAAGTCGCGGACCGGATCAGCGGACGGGGTTCCAGCCGTCGGTGCCCGCGAGATACTTCTGCGGGGTGTAGGTGACCGCCTGGGCGTCGGTGAGCTGCGGCCGGTTGGCGTTCACCGTGGCCCCGGCACCGGTGTTGCGGTACTCACGGAACCGGGCGTTCTGCCAGGTGCTGGTGGACATGTTCGTCCACGGCTGTGCGGTGGCGATCGCCGCCGAGAGCGTGCACTCGCGGTAGAGGACCTGGGCGTCCTGGCGCCACGGGCGGCCGAGTTGGGTGGTGTTGTTCACCGTGCTCGTGACGGTGGACCGGTAGAAGAGGAACCCGTAGGCACGCTCGGCGGGGGTGCTGGCGGCGGTAATGGGTCCGCCAGTGGTCCGCTTCTCGTGGATCCGGCTGTTGTCGAAGACCGCGACGCCACCGCCGTAGACGAAGTCCACCGTGCCTTCGACGTACGAATTCCACACATAGACGCGGGCGTTGTTGTTGACCAGGAAGGTGTCCTGGTCGCCGAGGAGACGTACGTCGTCCAGCAGGGCCCGGTCGGCGTCCAGGTAGAGCGCGAGCGCCTGGTCACCGGTGTCGGAGCTGTTCTCGTCGAAGTCGTTCGACATCGTCAGGTTGGTCGCGGTGAAGTCGTGGCCGAGGGCGACCACGGTGGCGCTGCCCGAGGTGCCGTAGTCACCCGCGTTGCGGTTGCCGACGATCACCACGTCGTCGGGGGAATCGCCGGTGCCCTGGAGCGTGATGTAGGGCTTGTTGGCGGGGATGGTCACGGCCTGCCGGTAGGTGCCCGGCTTGATCGTGATGACGACCCTGCTCGCGTTGCCCGTCCCGACCGCGTCGATGGCCGCCTGCACGGTGGTGTACGTCCCGGTTCCGTCGGCCGCCACGGTGTTGTGCGTGGTGGAGACGGGCTTGAAGGCCCACTGCTTGTTGGTGTTGGCGGTGCAAGTCTCCTGGATGATCGCGGTGCCGTTCGTGGTCGACGCACCCTCGTCACTGATGCAGAGACCACTGTTGACGTTGACGATCTGGAACGTCCCCGACCCACTCGCCACCAGCGTCCACGCCTGGTTCGTCTGACCCGCACAGCTGTACTGCTGCAACCGCGTCCCCGACACCGTCGAATAATCCGGCACATCGACGCACTTGCCACTGTGCAAGTTCACCAGCCGGTACGTCCCCGAACCGGCCGACGCCAGCGTGAAGTTCTGCCAGTCCGAATCAGCGGTGCACCCCCACTGCTGCAACAACGCACCGTTCGCCGCCGAAGCCGCCGGCACATCGATGCACTTACCGCTCTTCGTCACCGCCAGCTGATACACCCCGCCCGTCGCCGGCAACGTCGCGGCCACGGCCGGCGATACCGCGCCACCTGCCACCAGACCCGCCACCGCAAGCACGAACGCGGCCACCAGCACACCCAGCCTGGTGGCACCTCGCCGGTGCGGGCGCCCGCGGGCGGGGCCGGGTCGTGTCGTGTGCTCTCGTTTCATCCGGATACTCCTTCGTGCGGCTCGTACGGCAGCGGGGTCGGTCACCCGAGTGCCGGCCGCGGCAGGAGGAGCCGCAGCGCCCTGGTAGATGCGTGGGAAGGGCGGGGATAACAGAAATCTCCGAGAAATATTTTCGAGAAAGAGCGGAGCTTCTCACGGCCGGTTCGGCCGGAGTACGCGCAAAAGCACAGGCGCGGGAGCGTCGCCGCTGCACGGCCGACCGGTCCGTACGCACCTCAACATGGCTTGTAAGCAGGTGTGTTAGTGGATCGATCAGGCCATCGAACCGCCTGCTCGACGTCTCGTAAGGAATCTGTACAGGCTGCTCGCGCTGTGCCACGATGCGGGCTCTTGGCATGATCGATCGGATGTATGACCGGTGGGGCGGAGACCATGGCAGAGCACCGGACCGACGCCGAGGAGGACGTCGCCTCCCTCGTGCGCGCCGCGCGGGACGGTGACCCGCGCGCGATGGAACGGCTGGTCGCCCTCCACCTGCCACTGATCTACGGGATCGTCGGCCGGGCCCTGAACGGGCACACGGACACCGACGACCTCGTCCAGGAGACCATGGTGCGGATCGTGCGCGGTCTGCCGAAACTGCGCGAGCCCGAGAGGTTCCGCTCCTGGGCGGTGGCCATCGCGTACCGCGAGATCCAGCAGCACCAACGACGCGCGGGGGGCGAGAACCCCGCCCGCCACGACGTCGAGAGCGTGCCCGATCCCCTGCCGGACTTCGCCGAACGCACCGTCGCCGAACTGGCCCTGACCGGTCAGCGCCGCCATCTCGCCCGCGCCACCCGCTGGCTCGAACCCGCCGACCGGCAACTGCTCGCCCTCTACTGGGAGGAGGCGTCGGGCCGTCTCACCCGGTCCGAACTCGCCGCCTCCCTCGGTCTCGACCGCCGGCACACCGCCGTGCGGGTCCAGCGGATGAAGGAGCGGCTGGAGGCGGCGCGCACTCTGGTCCATGCCCTGTCGGCCACTCCGCGCTGCCCGGGGCTCGCGTCCGAGGCGCGGGAGTGGGACGGGGTGAGCGGCGCTCTGTGGCGGAAGCGTCTGAGCCGCCATGTGCGGGACTGCCCGCAGTGCCACGCCCACCAAAACGGCCTGGTCACCCCGGAGAACCTGCTGCCCGGCATCGGGCTCGTCGCCGTGCCGGGGGTCCTGCTGGTGTGGCTGCGCGAAACCGCCGCTGCCGCCGCGTCCACCGCCCCTTCCCTCCTTGGCCGACTGCGCGAACCGCTCACTCTCGCGGGTTCCAAGGCGAAGGCGGCAGCCGTGGTGGCCGCGGCGGGGGGCGCCGCCGGGACGTTGGCCCTCCTGCTGTGGCAGTCACCGGCCGGCCCGCCGTCGGCCGCCCCGACGCCCCGGACGACGGCGCCCGCCCGGGCCGGTACGGCACCTGCCCCGTCCTCGGGCAACGACGTCACCGCGCTGACCCTGTACGTGGCCCCGGACGGGTCCGACGGCGGCGACGGAAGCCTCTCCCGCCCGCTCGCCACACTCGGCAAGGCGGTCGGCCTCGTCCGGCCTGGCGGGACGATCCTCATGCGGGGCGGCACCTACCGTCCCACCGAAGCGGTGGACATCACCACGGACGCCGATGCCGACCACCGCATCACTCTCGCCAACTACCCGGGCGAGCAGCCGGTCGTGGACGCGTCAGGCATCGCCCGGGGCTCGTGGGCCGTCACCCAGACCGCCGACTACTGGACCGTGCGAGGGCTGGAGATCCACGGCTCCACCAGTCACGCGTACGTCTGCCGGGGCTGTGCGCACACCGTCTTCCAGGACCTCTCCTTCCACGACAACGCCGAGTCGGGTCTGACGCTGCGCGACGGCGGAACGGTGGCCAACTCCGTTCTCGACAGCGACTTCTACGCCAATCACGGCACCGACGACCACGGCCGCAGCGGTGTAGGCCTCGCGATCAAGTTCGGATCCGGGGCAGGCAATCTGGTGCGCGGATGCCGCACGTACGACAACGCGGACGACGGCCTGGACCTGGGCGGGTTCACCAGCCCGGTGACCGTGGAGAGCAACTGGTCCTTCGGCAACGGCGTGAACCGGTGGCGGGACACCGACTGGCAGGGCAACGGCAACGGCTTCACCCTGGGCGGCGGCAACACCCGGGCCGCCGTCGCCCATGTCGTACGGAACAACGCCGCCTGGGAGAACACCGGTCTGGGTTTCAACGACGAGGGCAACCCCGGCCGGATCTCGCTGACCCGCAACACGGCCTATCGCAACGGCGTGGACGGCTTCCACCTGACCACGACCGCCGCGGCGGCGCGCGCCAACGTGGCGGTGGCGAACGGGCGGGACGCCGCACTGGGCGACCAGGTCAGCTCCACGGACAACACGTGGGACGGCGGTGCCACGGATGCGACCGTGTTCGTCTCGACCGACGAAGACTCCGCACGGGCTCCCCGGTCAGCCGACGGCGCACTCCCCCGCACCGACTTCCTCGCCCCCCGCGGCGGGGCCGCTACGGCGGCGGGGGCGACGATGACCGCCTCCTGACCCCGGGGCCGGGAGGCGGTTGGGGTACCGGGCGCGGCTCAGAACGGCGCCTGGCCGCTTCCGCTGAGCGTGGCCTTCCCGCTTTCCGCGTCCATGTCGATCTGGGCCGTCCCGCGCCGGCCGTCCGGCATGCGGATCACGACCCCGCCGCTCTGCACGGCCGGCCAGAAGGCGATCTGCAGGCCGTCGGCGCTGACGGTCCCCGACCAGGAAGCGGACGTGCCCCGGCTGTCGGCCCGCAGCGCGGCCATCACCGGGGTTTCCTCGTCGCCGATGACGAGCGTGGCAGGGCCTTCGTAGATGTCGGTCATGGTTCCAGCTTGCCCGGCCGAGCGGAAAGGACGCCGCCCCGGCGCGAGGCGGGCGACCCGCCGGGGCGGCCCGGGGCAACCGCGCCGGTGCGTGGAGTGGGGCGCGCGAGCCGTCCTCCACGCACCGGCGTCCTCAGCAGCATCCCCCGGCCCGATCACTCCATGCGCACCTGGGATCACTCGGGGAAGCGACCGGTGGTGGAGCGGCGCGCGATTCGGTGCGACGGCGCGCAAAACGCCACCTCTCCCCCGGGCACACTCCCCCGCACGCCGCCGGGACTGACCGGTGGACCCGTGACGACCCGGCGTGCGCCCGCCCGCCGGAGGCCCAATCCTGGCGGAGAAGCGCGAAAACACCGCGCGGAAACGATCCGGCCCTAGCCGGTGGCGAAGGGAGGCTCCCATGGACGAGAAGCACCGGGACGGACGGAGCGGGCGGCACACACCAGACAAGCCGCTGTCCAAGGGCGACGACGTCACGTGGAAGAGCCACGGACAGGAGGTCGAGGGCTCGGTCACCCGCAAGATCGACCGCCGCACCGATGCAGCGGGCCGGACCGTGGACGCCTCCGGGAGCGACCCGCAGTACGAGGTGGAAAGCGAGAAGACGGGCAGATCCGCGGTGCACAAGCCCGGAGCGCTGCGCCGAAAGAGCGGCTCGTAGTACCGGCGGTCACCAGCCTGCCGCCCTCTGCCGCGCCGGTACCGGACGGAGCCCTGGAGCGAGAGCTGTTTCGGGGCCACGGTTGTTTGGTCAGCGGGTTCCCGGAAACGCGGATGAGCGTCCCCCGCGGAGATCACCGCGTGTGAACGGCCCACCGCGAGGACGCCCGCGGGGTCGGTCGGGCCCCGGCGGAAAAGGCCCCGGCGGCAAAAGCCTCGGCGGAAACGGCCTCGGCCCCGGGGCGACGACACCGAAAGGAAAACCATGCCTGCTGGATCCAATGCCAAGCGCGAGCGCCAGTACGAACACATCAAGGAGAGCCAGAAAGAGCGGGGCTCCTCCGAGTCCCGTGCCGAGGAGATCGCCGCCAGGACGGTGAACAAGGAGCGGGCGCGCTCCGGCGAGTCCAGGACGGCGAGCAGGACGTCCACCGAGGACGAGAAGTCCGCCTACCAGCGCGGCGGTGAACGGTCCCACCGGGGCGCACAGGGGCCGACGAAGGACCAGCTCTACGCGGAGGCGAAGAGGAAGAACGTCGACGGGCGCTCCTCCATGAACAAGGAGCAGCTGAGGAAGGCCCTCGGCCGCTGAAGCCACGGCCCCCACCGTGGCAGCACGCACGGTGAGAGGCCGACGCGACCCGCGGCCCGGGTACGGGAGGCCGACGGGTGCGTCGAAGTCCATGCACACGAACGTGAGGGAGCGAAGTCGATGCCGGACCAGGCGCGTGGAGACGACGTGTACCAGCCGCAGGACGACGGCCAGGACCCGCCCAACGACGAACTCGACATGGAGGACGCGCTCGGCGAACGGACCCTGGACGATCAGATGGAGGAGGGCTACTCGCCCCCCGAACGCCCGCTCGCGGTGGACAAGTACGGCACCACGGGGGCGGAGGAGCGACGTGGCGAATCCCTCGACCAGCGGCTCGCCCAGGAGGTCGCCGACGTCGAACCGCCCGACGGCGACGGTATCGGCGACCTCACGGACGGCGAGGGCGAGCCCGAGGACCGGATCGAGGGCGGCACCCGGGCCGGCCGTCTGAGCGCGGCCGACGATCCGGCCGGACGGCACACGGACGGGATCGCCGAGGACGTCGGCATCGACGGCGGGGCCGCTTCCGCCGAGGAGGCCGCCGTGCACGTGGTCGACGAGGAGGAGCAGGGCGGCGCGGGCCGCTGAGCGGGGCGGCGGACACACCCGCACCCGCCGCAGACCGTGGCCCGTTCCGGGGCGGCGGACACACCCGCACCCGCCGCAGGCCGCGGCCCGGTCGCCCTGACAGAGATCAAGGGCGCGGTGACCCACGTCGACGCCGGTCTCCGGCATGCTCAGGTGTTCCGGTGAACCCCACCGAACTGCGCGATCGCTCCGGGCGTTGTTGAATCGATGGTGGGAAAGCGGGCTCCTCCGGGCCGCTGTGCGGCCTCGCCTCAGGACCGGAAGTGACACGGCCACCGGCGCTGGAGCCCGCAGGGGCGGCCCTCACATTTTCCGACGCGCCCGTACCGAGGCGCCGGAACGCGCCCCGGTACGGTGCGCGCGCTCCCGCAAGGCACCACGCGAACGCTTGCGGCGGCGGTCATCGGGACCCCGACCGGAGGAGAACCATGGCAGTCCGTCACCATCTCATCGACCGGCCGCCGGCCGCGGTGTGGAACGTGCTGGAGGACCCGGCTCTCTACGGGGAGTGGGTGGTGGGGACCGACCGGTCCCGGCCGGAGTCGGGCGTGTGGCCGGAGCCGGGCTCCTCGATCACGTACGTCCTGCGGGTGGGGCCGAAGGAGGTCACCGGGCGCACGGTGGTCCGTCGCCTCGGCAGACCGGGTGCGCTGGAGCTGGAGGCGAGCGGCGGCCCGCTGGGATCGGCGCGCATCGCCTTCGACATCCGCCCCTGGGGCGAGCGGACCCTCGTGATCGTCGACGAGCATCCGTTGAAGGGCCTGGGGGCCAGGGTGCACAACGCGCTGCTGGACGCGGTGCTCCAGATTCGCCACCGCAGCATGCTGGCGCGGCTCGCCCGGCTGGTCGAGGAGAGGTCCGAGGACCGGCCGGGGGATCAGGTCTGACGACACGGTGCAACGCCCGGAGGGTGGCGGCATGGTCGACGCGGTGGTCATCGGAAGCGGCCCCAACGGCCTGGTGGCGGCCAACGTCCTGGCCGACGCGGGCTGGAGCGTGGAAGTCCTGGAGGAGCAGCCCGAGCCGGGTGGGGCGGTCCGCAGTGACCGGGAGGTTCATCCCGATTACGTGAGCGACGTGTTCAGCTCGTTCTATCCCCTGGCGGCGGCCTCCCCCGTGCTGTCCGCCCTCGACCTCGGCCGGGAGGGGCTGCGCTGGAGCCACGCGCCCCACGTACTCGCCCATCCACTGCTGGACGGAAGGTGCGCGGTACTGGACCGCGACCGGGCGGTGACGGCGGAGGTCCTGGAGGGCTTCGCGCCCGGTGACGGCGAGAGCTGGCTCGGTCTCTGCCGTATCTGGGACCGGCTCGGCGACGACATCGTCAAGGCACTCTTCGCTCCCTTTCCTCCGGTGCTCGCCGGAAGCGTGCTGGCGGCGAGGCTCCGCGCGGCGGGCGGACTGCGGCTCGCACGCAGCCTGGTGCTGCCGGTGCGCAGGCTGGGGGACGAGGAGTTCCTCGGCGAAGGGGGGAAGTTGCTGCTGGCCGGGAACGCGCTGCACGCGGATCTGGCTCCCGAGGCGGCCGGCAGCGGTGGTTTCGGCTGGCTGATGGCGATGCTCGGGCAGTCCTACGGCTTTCCCGTGCCGGTCGGCGGCGCCGGGGCGCTGACCGGGGCGCTGGTGCGGCGGTTGAGGTCGCGCGGGGGTGTTGTGCGGTGCGGGGAACGGGTGGCCGAGGTGGTCGTGCGGCAGGGCCGTGCCGTCGGCGTCCGCACGGCCTCCGGGGAGGGCGTTCCCGCCCGGCGGGCGGTGCTCGCGGACGTGTCGGCGCCCGACCTCTACGGATCGCTGGTTCCGGCGGAGCACCTGCCGTCGAGGATCCTCGACGACATGCGCCGCTTCGAGTGGGACTTCGCCACGTTCAAGGTGGACTGGGCGCTGGACGGGCCCGTCCCCTGGACCGCTGCGGCCGCTGCCGGGGCCGGCACGGTGCACCTCGCGGAGGGCGTGGACGAACTCACCCGGTGGGCCGCGCAGATCGCGCGGGGCCTGATTCCCGACCGTCCGTTCCTCCTCTGCGGGCAGATGACCACGGCGGACGCGACGCGTTCGCCGCCGGGAACGGAATCGGCGTGGGCCTACACGCACGTGCCGCACCGGACCAAGGCGGACGCCGGGCCGGACGGGCTCACGGGTGTGTGGGACGCCGGGGAGCGGGAGCGGATGGCGGACCGGGTGGAGCGGCAGGTGGAGCGGTACGCCCCCGGGTTCCGCGACCGTGTCCGCGCCCGGCGGATCCTGTCGCCGGGCGCGCTCGAAGCGGCGGACGGCAACCTCCGCGGCGGTGCGATCAACGGCGGCACGGCCTCGATGCACCAGCAGTTGGTGTTCCGTCCGGTGCCGGGCACCGGACGCCCGGAGACTCCGGTGGGACGGCTGTACCTGGCCTCCGCGTCCGCGCATCCGGGTGGCGGGGTGCACGGCGCCCCCGGGGCCAACGCGGCCCGCGCCGCGCTGCGTTCCGGGCGGGCCGGGGCCGGGGCACTGGCCGCGGCCCAGCGGCTGCTGGCCCACCGGGGCCGGACGGGCGAAACGGGCGTCCGGGCGCCCTGACGCGGCACCGGCCCACCGCCCGCGCCTCCCCCCGGTAGCGCCCGTCGTCAAGATCGGGTCGGATCGGGGAAGCAGGGGCGCACGCTGCCGGAGTCCCGGCAGGCCGGCACCGACCCGAGGTCCGGCCCCCCGCCCGACAGGAGGACCACGATGGCCGCACCGGCCCACGCGCCGCGCTCCCACGGCGTACGCGCGATCACCCTGGACGCCGGCGGGGTGACCCTCTCCGCGCTGCTCAGCGAGCCCGAGCGGGCCGCCCCCGCTCAGGCCGTCGTGGTCGCCCTCCACGGCGGTGGCATGAACGCGGGCTACTTCGACGGCCAGGCACACCCGCGGCTGTCGTTGATGACGCTGGGAGCGAGCCTGGGCCACACGGTGCTGGCCGTGGACCGGCCCGGCTACGGGCGCTCGGCGGCCGACGTTCCCGAGGGACAGGGCCTGGCGGAGCAGGCCGCCTCCCTCGGCGCGGCGCTGCGCGACTTCGCTGACCGGTACGGGACGGGAGCGGGGATGTTCGTCCTCGCCCACTCCTACGGCGGCAAGGTGGCGCTGACCGCGGCGGCCGAGGATTCGGTGCCCGATCTGCTGGGACTGGACATCTCGGGGTGTGGCCACGCGTACGCCGTGGAGCAGCACGAACTGCCCGGGACGGACGGCACCCGCCGGTCGCGCAGGAGCTGGGGAGAGCTGCGCCTCTACCCGCCCGACACCTTCTTCGCCGGCGCCGCGCTCGTCGAGCCCATGCCGCCGCGCGAGTACGCGGAGATCCTCGGCTGGCCCGCGGTCTTCGAGGCCACCGCACACCGGGTCCGGGTGCCGGTGCGGCTGACCTTCGCCGAGCACGAGGCGTGGTGGCGGCACGACGACGACACCCTCGCCGACCTGGTCTCGCACTTCCGCGCGGCTCCCCGGGTGGTCGTCGACCGCCTGCCGGACGCCGGGCACAACATCAGCCTCGGCTGGGCCGCCCGCTCCTACCATCTGCGCGCCCTCGCGTTCCTCGAAGGCTGCCTCGTACCGCGCGAGACGGCCCGGCCCGCACCGCGCCCGGCGGTCACCTGACCATGCTTACCCGTTTCGCGGACACCTTCCGCTCGCTGGCCGTCCGCAACTTCCGGCTCTTCACCCTGGGTCAGGTGTTCTCGGCGGCCGGCACGTGGATGATGGTGGTGGCCCAGGACTGGCTGGTACTCGGCCTCACCGGGGACTCCGCGACGGCGCTGGGCACGGTCACCGCCCTCCAGTTCACCCCGCTGCTGCTGCTCACGCTCTACGGCGGCCGGCTCGCCGACCGGTACGACAAGCGGATGCTGCTGACGGTGTCCAACCTCGCTTCCGGGGCCTGCGCCCTGGCCCTCGCGGTCCTGGTCCTCAGCGGCACCGTGCGGCTGTGGCACATCTTCCTGTTCGCGCTCTGTCTGGGTACGGTCAACTCCGTCGAGGTGCCCACCCGTATGGCCTTCGTGGGCGAGATGGTCGGCCCCGGCCTGCTGCCGAACGCCTCCGCGCTGAGCGCCGCCTACTTCAACATCGCCCGGGTCCTCGGACCGGCGCTGGCGGGCCTGGCCATCGCGGCCTGGGGCCCCGGTCCGGTCATGGCCCTCAACGCGGCGAGCTACCTGGCGACGGTGGTCGGCCTGCGCCGCATGCGCACGTCCGAGCTACGGCTCGCGGGCAGGAGCGGACGGGGCCGGGTCGCCGACGGACTGCGCTACGTGAGCAGCCGGCCCGACCTGGTGCGACCGATGACGCTGGTCCTCTTCGTCGCCCTGTTCGGTCTCAACTTCCAGCTGACCCTGCCCCTGCTGGCCAGGACCGTCTTCCACACCGACGCGGCGTCCTTCGGCCTGCTCACCGCCGCGTTCGCGGCCGGTTCCCTGATGGCCGCCCTCGCCACCACGGCTCGCCGGGAGCGGCCTTCCGCCCGTACGGTGACCGTCTCCGCCCTGGCGTTCGGCGTGTTCGAGACGGCGACGGGATGGGCTCCCACCTTCGGGGCGGCGGTCCTCCTGCTGGCGCTGACCGGCTTCGCCTCGATCTGGTTCTCGCAGGCCGCGAACCACCGGATCCAGCTGGGCAGCGACCCGCGGTACCGGGGCCGGGTGCTGGCCCTGTACACCCTCGTCCTGCAGGGCTCCACCCCGCTGGGCGCCGTTCTCGTCGGCTGGCTCTCGCTGCACTGGGGTGGCCGGAGCGGCCTGTACATGGGCGGGCTCGCCTCCGTGGGCGCGACGGTCGCCGTCCACTTCATGGGCCGCGCGGACCGCCCGGAGACCGGTTCCCCGGTGCCCGTACACCCTTACCCGCTGCCCGCCGACAGCGCCCTGAACGGCGAGGCGGACGACCGCCCGGCGCCCTGACACGAGATCAGCATTGCCGCGAAGTCGATCAAAAGGGGGTACGACTCCGCCTCCTCCTCGCCCGCACCATGGACAACTCCCCCGCCCGGCACTACGTTCACCGATTGTTTGACAACGATGTCACATTTCGTTGACAACGATGTCACACCGAGTCGCCCCCTCTCCCAAGGAGCAGTGATCGCCGATGGTGTCCCGAAGAACTCTTCTGCAGGCGGGCGGAGCGGCTCTCGCGGCCGGTGCCGGCGGGATCTTCCTCTCCCCGCAGGCCGGTGCGGCCCAACCTCGCTCCACGGAAGCCCTGTTGCCGTCGTTCGGCCGCCCCAACCGGCTCGACGTCGCCGATGTGAGCCCCCTTGGCGGACATGACCAGCTGCTCCTGACGACCCTTCAGGGAGTGGTCAACCGCCGTGAGCCACGCCTCTACTTCAACTTCGACAGCGACGAGGTCGACCTCCGCTGGCTCCCCGGCACCGGCGCCCGGGTCACCCGCCACGAGAGGGCGCTGGACCTCGTCGCCCGCTACCGGAACGAGGTGCGCGGCGCGATCCTGCACGACCCCGCGGTACCGGACTCGGTAAACGTGGCGACCACTCTGGCCGGGTTGGAGAACGCGGTCGCCGCCACCGCCGAACAGGCCCGCGAGTACGGCTTGAAGACCCTCGTCGACCTGCGGGGCCGCTTCGACGCGGGCGACGTACTCGCCACCTACCGCTGGCAGTTGGACAACCTGTTCCCGCGCTGCACCCACACCCTGCTGGCCGGATTGCCGCCCACCCGGACGGTGCAGACCCCCCAGGTCGGCTGGCGCGAGATCGCGCGGGAGACCGAGCGCGTCCGTGACTCGTCCAACCGGCAGGTCCGCACCTTCGACGTGAGCGCGGAGCTGTCCGGCGGGGACGGCGTCTATCTGCGCTTCAAGGACTCGTTCGGCGAGGACGGCTGGGGCGCGTCGGTCGGCTCGGTCACGGTGAAGGCCGACGGCCGGGTGGTCGCCTCCTTCGTACCCGGTACGGACGCGGAGGCGCCGTACCTCTTCGACGGCTCGAACTCGGCCATCGGCGGCGACGCCAACCGGTTCGCCGACGGCGGCGGTTACTTCATCTACCACTTCACCCCGCCGGCCGGCACCGGACAGCTCCTGGTCGAAGCCGACCTGTGGAACCAGTACCTGGTGTCCGCGACCGCCACCTCCCCCACCAGGGTCGAACCGTTCCCGTACTTCCGGGACTACGTGGTCGCGAGCCGGGCCATGGTCGTCTGGCTGCCTCCCTCGGGCGAGACGGGCACGCTGCTGGACGAGGTGTTCAGCCGGGTCGGGCCCACCACTCCTTACACGGGCTGGTTCTCCAACGACGTGGCGGGCGAGTGGGGCGGTGTCGACCGGGCCTCCCAGCACGGCATCGAGGTGGTGCCCGCCGACTTCTTCATGAACGGCACCGTGCACGCCGGTGTGCCCGCGCGGGTCTCGGACAAGGTCCGCCCGAAGCCGAAGGCCCGGCTCGCCGACCGCGTCCACCTCACCCTCACCTTCGGCGAGGGTGACAACATCCAGTACTGCCAGCGCCACATGCGCACCATCTGGGACGACCCCGAGCGGGGCAGCGTGCCGCTCAACTGGACCGTCAGCCCGCTGCTCGCGGACATCGGCCCGGCGCTGCTGGCGTACTACCAGTCCACCGCCACCGGTAACGACCTGCTGATCTCCGGTCCCTCCGGCGCCGGTTACACCTATCCGGGCTCTTGGCCCGCCGGCGCCCTGGACGCCTACACCGAGCTGACCGGACGCTTTCTGCGCCGGACCGGCATCGACCTGGTGTACGCGTACAACCAGCGCAGCACGACGGGCGACGGATGGGTGCCGTTCGACGAGCGCGTCGCCGGCTCCTACCGGAAGAACACCCCGCTGCGGGGCATCATCCAGTCCTGGGAGACCGGGGACCTGCAGGACCGGCCGGCCGGAATGCCGGTGATCGGCAACTTCTTCCCGCAGGGGAAGGCCGCCGAGTACCGGGACGGGCTGCTGAAGCACATCGAGGGCTGGGACGGTACCGCGCCGCTGTTCGTGGCAGGTGCGATCAACGCCTGGAGCTGGACGCCGAGCGACGCCGCCGAACTCGTCGCTCTGCTGGACGACCGGTTCGAAGTGGTGCGCGGGGACACCTTCTTCGACCTGATGAACCAGGCGGCGCGGAGCACCCGTCGCTGACCCGGGCGGTACGCGCCGGCAGCCGTTGCCCGTGGACCGGACGATCCGCGGGACGGTTGCCGGCGCGAGCCCGAAACCGCGTCAGGCGGTCCGGATCGCCGGGTCGGAGACGCCCGGGGCGCCGGTCTCCACATGGCCGGCGAAGCGGCGGAGGAAGCCGGTGTCGGCGTCGGAGAGGACCTTGACGTCGTACCAGCGGGCCGTCGCCCGCAGGTCGACCGTGTGGGAGACGGTCGCGCCGGGGTTCACCTTGAAGGTCTGCGCGGCCCCGCCGTAGGCGTTGGTCACGGTGAGGTGCACCGCTGCGGGGGCGGAGTTGGTCATGGTGAGCTTCAGGGTGCCGTTCGCGGCCACGTGGCGGGCGGTGACCTCGGGCCCGGCCTTCGCCGCCGGCCCCTGCCAAGTGCGCAGGAAGCCGTTCGGGCCCCAGACCGTGAGGTCGATCCGGTTGCCGGTCGAGGCGCTGGTACTCCACGTGTCGGAGAGGGTCTTGCCCGCCTCGACGCTGTAGGGCCAGGGGCCGTCCGTGCGGTTGCCGGACGTGCTGTGGAAGTGCGCGCCCAGGGCGGGGCCGCCGGAGAAGGTCAGGGTGAACTTGCCGGTGGAGACGGTGGCCCGGCCGTCCACGTAGGGGCTGTACCCGAGCGGGCGGGTGGGCTTGGAGCCCGGCTCCTGCCCCGGAAGGGTCCCCGTGGCCGGCGGGGTCGGGTGGTAGGAGGGGTGACGGTTCTTGTCCGCCGGTACGTATCCGGCCGTGGAGGGGAGAGCGGCGGGGGCTCCGTCCGCGCGCCCGAAGTCGAAGGCGGAGGTGAGGTCCCCGCAGATCGCGCGCCGCCACGGTGAGATGTTCGGCTCGTGCACCCCGAAGCGCTTCTCCAGGAAGCGGATGACCGAGGTGTGGTCGAAGGTCTCGGAGCAGACGTAACCGCCCTTGCTCCACGGCGAGACCACGATCATCGGTACCCGGGGGCCGAGGCCGAACGGGCCCGCCGCGTAGCTCGTGCCGCCCGGGTAGAGGTCCTTGGAGACGTCGGCCGTGGACAGGCCCCAGGCGGACGAGGCCGGGGGGTACGGCGGGACCACGTGGTCGAAGAAGCCGTCGTTCTCGTCGTAGGTGAGGAAGAGGGCGGTCTTCGCCCAGACCGCCGGGTTCGAGGTCAGCGCGTCCAGGACCTGCGAGATGTACCAGGCGCCGAAGTTGGTGGGCCAGTTCGCGTGCTCGCTGAAGGCCTCGGGAGCGGCTATCCAGGAGACCTTGGGGAGGGTCCCGGCGGTCACGTCCGCGCGCAGCCGGTCGAAGTAGGTGCCGCCCGCCTTGACGTCGGTGCCGGTACGGGCCTTCTCGTAGAGAGCGCTGCCGGGCTGGGCGTTGCGGTAATTGTTGAAGTAGAGCAGGGAGTTGTCGCCGTAGTTGCCTCGGAAGGCGTCGCTGATCCAGCCCCAGGACCCGGCGGCGTCCAAGCCGTCGCCGACGTCCTGGTAGATCTTCCACGAGACTCCGGCCGCCTCCAGGCGTTCCGGGTAGGTCTTCCAGCCGTAGCCGGCCTCCTGGTTGCCGAGGACCGGACCGCCACCCGTGCCGTCGTTGCCGGTGTGGCCGGACCAGAGGTAGTAGCGGTTGGGGTCGGTGGCTCCGATGAAGGAGCAGTGGTAGGCGTCGCACACGGTGAAGGCGTCGGCGAGCGCGTAGTGGAAGGGGATGTCCTTCCGCGTCATGTGCGACATGGTGGTGGCCGTCTTGGCCGGCACCCACTGGTCGTACTTGCCGTTGTTGTACGCCCGGTGGCCGCCCGCCCAGTCGTGGTCCAGCCCTTCCAGGAACTGCATACCGAGGTCGGCCACCTGCGGGTTGAAGGGGAGGACGTCCTTCGTCCCGTCGGACTGGTGGAAGACGGACTTGCCGTTGTCCTGGAGCACCGGTCGCGGATCCCCGAAGCCTCGCACCCCCTTCATCGCCCCGAAGTAGTGGTCGAAGGAGCGGTTTTCCTGCATCAGCACGACGACGTGCTCGATGTCCTGGATGGTGCCGGTGGTTCCCCGCGCGGGAATGGCGGCGGCCCTCGCGATGCTCTCGTTCAGCATCGTGAGGGCCGCGGTTCCTCCGGCGATCTGCAGAAACCTGCGACGGTCGAGTTCTGTCATGGGAGACGGCCTCCGGGGTGACGGGGGGTGTGGAGTCGCCCCAAGAACAGCGCTCTCCGGATACCGGGCGGGGGCGGGTTCGTGACACCCCGCCGTACACCTGGAGAACGGAAGAGAACGGAAGAGCCCTGCGACGGCGGCCGGTCGCGGCGGTGACCGGTGCGGTCGCCACCGTGCCCCGTGCGGCCGCGACGGTGTCCGGCCGGTCGCCGCGGTGACCGGCCGCCGGTCAGGAGCGCCGGGGCAGCCGCAGCGGGGTGTACACCGCCAGGGCCACCAGGAAGGCCACGCCGTAGGCGAGGTCCGCTCCGTGCAGGGCCTCGGCCACCGGGCCGACGTACAGGCCGGTGCTCATGAACGGGACCGCCGCGGCGAAGGCGACCACGAAGGCGGTGAGCGCCGGCCACCAGGGCCGGTCGTGGGCGCTCTCGGCGGCGAGGTCGATCGGGGCGCCGCGACGGGCCCTGGCCCTCGCCGCCCAGTCGACCGCCACGATCGCGACGAAGGCGGGGATCCAGTAGCCGACCAGGAGCAGCACGTTCTGGAACCGGGCCGTGGTGTCGGCCGCGTGCATCCACAGCACGAGCGGGAATCCGAGCGCGGCGGCGAGGGCGGCGGCGACGGGGCGTGGCAGGCGCACCCCGATCGTCTGCAGGGCCAGGGAGCCGCTGTAGTCGTTCATGGCGTTGCTGCAGAGCGCGGCAAGCACGACGGCGAGCAGACCGAACGCCCCGAGCGCGCCGCCGCCCAGCAGGGTGTCGATCCCCCGCGCGGTCTGATCGGTGAAGACGGACGCGCCCCACAGGCCGAGCGTCTGGACCGCCACGAAGGAGAGGCTGATGCCCAGCAGGGTGCACCAGAACATGCGCGGCCGGGAGGTACCGGTCGGCAGATAGCGGCTGAAGTCGCTCGCGTACGGGGCCCACGACAGCGACAGGCTCAGCGCGATCGTGAACGTCAGGACGAAGGCGCCCGCCCGGTCACCGCCGTGCGCGGCACCGGAGGCGGCGGGGTGGACACCGTCCAGCAGTTTGACGGCCAGCACGGCGAAGGCTGCGGCCAGCAGGAACGTCATCAGGGTCTGGAGCCGGTGGATCGCCTCGTACCCCAGCACACCGAGCCCGCCCTGGGCGGCCATCATGACCAGGACGCCCAGCCAGAACGGCCAGCCGCACAGCTGGGCCAGCGCGTCCCCGCCGAACAGGCCGATCAGCGCGTCCCAGGCGATCGAGGACAGCCACTGCAACGCTCCGGGCAGTACGACTCCCCTGCCGAACGCCAGTCGCGCGAGTGGAAGTTGACCGACTCCGGTCCGGCTTCCCCAGGTGCCGAGGTATGCCGTGGGCGCCGCCCCGACGAGTGTGCCGAGGACGACCGCGACGAGCGCCGTGGTGAAGTCCAGGCCCAGCGCGATGCCGACGGTGCCGGTGAACACACCGGTCATGGTCAGGTTGGGGGCGAACCACACGGTGAACAGCCTGCCGGGGCCGCCGTACCGCCGGCCCTCGGGCACGGGGGCTATCCCATGCGTCTCGATCCGCAGATCTCCCGGGGCGGTGGGCATGCGGCCGCCGAAGGCGGTCGAGGAGTACGGAGCGTCCCGCTCCGGGGTCGTACGGTCGTTCTGCGCGTACGGCAACGCCATGGAAGACATCCCTCCGCCAGTACTAGCTGGTTCAGGTTCGACGGGTGTGTTCTCAGCCCCGCGCGGGGCACCCCGTGTCCGGTTCGCCGGTCAGGATAGCCGGACGGCGGCCCGGGCCAGGTCAGCGGGGGTGACGGAGCGCGCAGCCGAAAGGCCGGGTCCCGGCGCGGGCGCCCGGGGGCCGACCGGACGCGCGGGCCGGAGACGATCTCCGACAACCCTTTTCCGTCCTGGCCGTTGACGCCCCCGCACCCCGGTGACAACGTTGTCTAACGCGGTCGGACACCCCGCACCCTGCGTCGCACCTCGAACAGGAGAGCTCCGTATGCGCTGGTCCCCCTCACGCCGTCAGATCCTCGGCGCCTCTCTGGCCGCCCTGGCCGCCGCACCCGCGACCGCTGCCGTCGCGACCGCCGCGACACCGTCTCCGGCGGATGGCCGGTCCGCCTCCCGCTCGCTCTCCCGCGCGCGCGTCACGTACCGGGCTCTGGAGAGGTACTTCGACACGGCGGACGGCAGCGGACTCGTACGCGAGCAGTACCCGGTCGCCGTCGACGACCGCCCGTACTCCTACGAATGGCCGCTGTCCCAGGTCCACGTCGCCGCCCTCGACCTGGCCTTCGTGGACCCCCGCTACGCACCGGCCCTGGCCACCCGCGCCAGGGCGCAGGAGCTGTACTGGAACCCGGCGGGCGGCACCACTGGCCTCGCCGGCTACGACTCCTACCCGGTCGCGCCGCACGGCGACGGCGGCGACATGTTCTACGACGACAACGAGTGGGTGGGGCTGGCCAAGTCCCAGCTGCATCTGCAGACCGGTGACCGGGCCGCGCTCCGCCGCGCGGAGGAGATCTTCGCACTGGTCGAGTCGGGCTGGGACACCGACGCCGAACACCCTTCCCCTGGTGGGGTGTTCTGGACCCAGGCCGACTGGAACCACTGGCGCAACACGGTCTCCAACATGCCCGGCGCCCAACTCGGCCTGCGCCTGCACCAGATCACCGGGGCGTCCCGGTATCTGGAGTCGTCCAGGCGCTTCTACGACTGGACCAACACCCATCTGCGGACCCCCGAGTACCTCTACTGGGACAACCTCGACCTCGCCGGTACGGTCGACCGGACCGTTTGGTCCTACAACCAGGGCGTCCCGGTCGGCGTCGGAGTCCTGCTGTACGAGGCGACCCGCGACCGCACGTACCTGAACCAGGCCCGGCGGACGGCCGAGGCCGCGTACACGCACTTTGTGACCGAGGACAGGCTGCTGTCCCAGCCCGTCTTCTTCAACTCGATCTTCTTCAAGAACCTGTTGCTGCTGGAGTCGGTGACGGGCGGGTCCGTCTACCGGCAAGCGATGGCCGACTACGCGGACCACATCTGGTCCGAACAGCGGGACAGCGCCACCGGTCTGATGCGGTTCGCCGAGAACGGGACCACCCAGGCCATCGAACAGGCCGCCGCCGTACAGGTATTCGCGGTTCTGTCCTGGCCGCGCGGTGCCTGGCGGACGCTGTACTGAGCCCGGTTCGGCACGCCGCGTCCCGCCGAACCGCTCACCGGTGCTCGGGCCGCCCCGGGCCGCCTCCGCATGCAAGGGCATCCTGGTCGTCTTCCGTGACAAGCGGCCCGGCACCTCCCGCGGAAGGGTGCCGGGTTCCGGCGGGGTCGGACGAGCCGGGAGCGGCCCGGAAACATGGAGAACCGGACTCCTCGGATACCCTGCCCGGATGACTGACACGGACCCGCTGGTACCCGTCCTGGCCGGACTCGTCGTCGATGTCGTCCGATTCCTCGACACCTGCGGGGACGACGAGATCGATCCCGACTCTGCGGTAAAGATGACGGAGTCGGTGAGCTGGGTGCTGGGGCAGCTGCCACCGGACCAGCAGAGCCACTTCTTGACCGTGCTCGGCAATCTGGCCGGGGCCGAGCAAGACCCTGAGCGACGCGCATACTTCGAGGCGTTCCCCTTCGCCTGCGGCCTGGCCGAGGAGAGTTGAGAGGCTGTTGCACCATCGGCCATGACGAACGGCTGCGAGGTCGGACTGGGGTCTCACCAGCCCACTCCGCCCGAGAGGCCCGCAGGAGCGGTCCGCATCGCGTGTTGCGAGTACGCACGACACACGGCGTGGCCACTCCGCGGGCGGGGCTAGCGGACCCGCCCCGGGCGAGGCTCCTTCAATCACCTTCGGCATCCAGCCGCTCCGCGGACTTGAGGAGGTACTCGGGCATCTTCGAACTGGCTGCCAGGATCTCGATGCCGATGAGGCGGCCGTCCTCGTCGAAGTCGAGGTTGATCATGCCGTCGACGGCCACCGGGTCGCAGGGATACGTGTGCACCGACCTTACGAAGAGCTCAGGTTCGGTGAAGTACACGTACGCCGCGCCCACGGACTTGTCGTAGGTGACGCTGACCTCTGCCACAGCCAGACCCTTCCCTCCAGGTTGTCCCCCGGGCCGTGCGGCTGCTCGAAGGGCTTTCGGCCAGGAGGCCGTCTCGCCCACGGGCCGCACGCATGGTTACTCGCACGACCAGGACGTGTCGACCTCTTTCCAGTGCTTCCTCGCTCGTCGACCCGCTACGGTCCTGCGCGATCCAGGTGCTGCCCGTAGGGCAGCTGCCGCCGGGATGTTCTCTCCCGGCTCGACCGCCCATGCGAACGACCAGATGCAGGAGGCGCGGTCGTCGGCTCCCCCGTCAGCGCAGCACGAGGACGTCGCTTCGACGTCTGATACCTCCGACGGGATCGGCCTCGGCTCCGGGAACGGCCCGGCAGCTGAGGTTGCGCCGTTCCCCGGGCGTGACGTCGACCGGGAAGACCGGACTGGAGCACCATGAGATCTTCACCTGGACGGTATGCGCGCCGGGCGAAATCTGCGCCGAACACTCCTCGCCCCGCCGTATGCGGCCCACACGTTCTCCGTCCACGTACACGTCGTAGCGTCGCAACTGTGCGAAGGAATCATCCTTGTCACGTCGTACGGAGATCTCCGTACGGCCGTCCGCGGAGTTGACGCTCCCCGTCGCGTCCGCCTGGGCGTTTCGACTCCCGTGCCCCGCGTCTTCCCAGCCCGTGCGGCCACCTCCCTCGCCACCGGCGTCGGCGCTGGTGTCCCTCGGAAGCAGAGAAAGTGGCCACCCGAAGATGGCGATCGACAGTTGCGTGAAGAGGCCGAGGAAGAAGATCCCCAGTCCCACGAGAGTGATCACCAACGCCGCGGAGCTCGTCGGGGCATCGCGCCCCTCGGAGGGGAGCCAGGCCCCGCCGAGCAACATGACGGTGAGACCGCTCCAGCACACGGCGTTGAGCCACGAGGCCCGCATGAGCCTGCGACCTGCGGCCGGTCCGAAGAGATCGACCAGCGCCATGGGCGCCGTGGGCAACGATCGGGTGTGCCACGACCGGATCACCCGACGCCAGGCATCCACGGACATCACGGCGAGAATCACGGCGAAGGCCAGCGCCCACCACGACGTCACCATCAAAACCCCCTTCTCACGCAGAAGATCAGATGGCCGGCAGGTTACTCGCCATGTGACCTGCGACCATCCACGCGACCGCTCGGATCAGCCAACGGGGCCTTCGACAGGCGCACTTGACCGGACCGACCGCCTACCCAACGGCAGGCGCCCGAGCGCGAGCGCGTTGGCGGCGTCCGGGACCGGACCACGCATGAGGGTACCCACGACCACGCGGTTGTCCGGCTGTCGGTGCGTCAGCAGGGCACCGGCAAAGCCATCTGTCCTCAACTCCCCATTCCACAACTCTCGTTGTATGCCCGATGCCACTCGGAGCGATCCCGACACACTCGTTTACATCGATGTATACACCGTTCTACTCTGTCGCTGTCAGCACGTCAGCACATCCGCACGCCACTCGTGCACGTGCGCCGCCGGCTGCGACGGCGCCCCCGTTCCCCGTGCGCGAACCCGAACCCGAAGGGACGACAGCCGCGGCCCGCACCCGCAGGCCGTCCTGTCGCGCCACCGCGCCTCAGGGAAGGAAACCCGTGCTCTTCTCCTTACGCCGACCGCTCCGCCCCACTCCCCTCCCGACCCCCGCCTCCTCGACCGGCGGTCACCGTGCCGGACGGCCGCTGCGCGCCGTCCTGGCAGCCGTGGCCGCGGCCGCGGCGCTGAGCCTGACGCCGGCACCGGCGGGCGCGTCGGCCGCGCCCGCACCCGTACTTCCCGCGCCCGCGCCTCCCGTCACCTCCGCACTGTCCGGAGCCGGGCCCCAGGGGGCCTCGCTCGCGGCCACCGGCACACCGCTCGGCAGCGGTACAGGCCTCTATCCCCGTGCCATCCGGCTGGAGCACAGCGGTGCCGCCAACGGCCGGGTGCTCGCGAGCGTCGTGACCTTCGACGGCAACAACGGCATCGGCGCCATCCACGAGAGCACCGACGCCGGAGCCACCTTCCGGCAGGTGGGCAGGATCGCCGACCCGGAGTCGGCGAGCGGGCAGGGCCTGTGCTGCTCGACCCTGTTCGAACTTCCTCAGCAGGTCGGATCGCTGTCCGCGGGCACGTTGCTGTGGGCCGCCTCGGCCGGGCAGGACGAGCCGGACCGGCGCATGGCCCTGCGTGTCTGGCGCAGCACCGACGTGGGCCGCACCTGGACGTACCTCTCCTCCTGTGCCACCGCGACCGGGACCGGCGGGCTGTGGGAGCCGGAGTTCTCGGTGGCCGCCGACGGCGCGCTCGTCTGTCACTACGCGGACGAGACCGATCCGGCCCACGACCAGAAGCTCTCCGCCGCGCGCAGTTACGACGGCGTCCACTGGCAGGACCGCCGCGACACGGTGGCCAGCGCCTGGGAACCGGACCGGCCCGGCATGCCCGTGGTGCGCCGGCTGCCGAACGGCACATACCTGATGAGTTACGAGATCTGCAATCCGGGCGGGCAGTACCAGTGCGTGGTGCACTACCGCACCTCCCCGGACGGCTGGGACTGGGGCTCGGCCGGCTCGCTGGGGTTCCGTCCGGAGACCGTGGACGGCAAGTACTTCCGTGCCGCGCCCACCATCGCCTGGGCACCCGCGCCCGGCGGCGGGCCGAACGGCCGGCTCCTGCTGGTCGGCCAGCAGCTCCTCAACCGTGACGGCACGCCCGCGGCGGACAGCGGGCGCACGATCCTGGCCAACACGGAGAACGGCACCGGTCCGTGGTACGAGATCGAGGCCCCGGTACGGGTCGCGGCGCCGACCGCGACGTACTGCCCGAACTACAGCTCACCGCTGCTGCCCTCCGCCGATGGACGCACGGTGCTGCAGATCGCGACGGACTGGGACGGCTCCGTCTGCCGTCCGTACGTGGCGACCGGCCCGGTCACCGGCAGCGGCGACGCGGCCGGGGTCGTGGACGGGGCGCGGTACCGGCTGGTGAACGCCAACAGCGGGAACTGCCTGGACGTGGCCGGTGACTCGCGCGCCGCCGGCGGCAACATCCAGCAGTGGACCTGCAACGGCCTGGGCCCTCAGGAGTGGTTCGTGCGAGCCCGCGGTGGCGGCTATTTCACGCTCACCGCCGGGAACAGCGGTTACTGCGTGGACGTGGAGAACGGTTCCGCCGCCCCCGGTGCGAACGTCCGTCAGTGGTACTGCAACGCACTGGCGGCGCAGGACTGGCGGCTGGAGAGCGCCGGGCGCGGCTACTACCGCCTCGTGGTGAAGTCCGCCGGGCAGTGCCTGGACGTCGCCCAGGGCTCGCGCACGGCGGGGGCGAACGTCCAGCAGTGGACCTGCAACGGTCAGCAGCCGCAGCTCTGGCTGCTTCAGCGGGTCTGAGACGAGCGGGTGCCCGGCCCCGTGGGCCGGGCACCCGCCGTCGCACCCGTCAGCCGGCGTCCGGCGCCTCGAAGGCGGCGGGCCGCAACTGGGCTTCCCGGACGCGGGCGATGTCGAGCTTGGTGCCGCGGTCGAAACGGTAGACGCCGTTCTGTTCCTGGAACACGTCGGTCAGCTGGGTGTAGCAGTAGCCGAACATCTCCGGGTCGTCGAGCAGTGCCCCGGTGAGGCCGGCGAAGCGTTCGTGGAACTCCTCCTCGGTACGCACCCGGTCGCCGTAGCCCCAGGAGACCGTGCGGTCGCTGCCGGACTGCTCGGCGGCGGCCTCCGGGTCCCACCAGATCCCGCCGAACTCGCTGACGAAGTAGGGCTGGCCCCGGTAGGGCTGGGAGTAGTCGGCGCCGTTCTCGTACGTGTTGACGAAGGGCTCGCCCTTGGCGAGTCCGGAAACGAGCTGCCGGAAGGCGGCGGGGTCCTGCTCGTAGGTGTGGGAGTCGTAGACGTCGGTCTCCAGGACTCGGTGGGAGTAGCCGGAGGAGTCGATCACGGGCCGCGAGGTGTCCATCGCCTTGGTGGCGAGGAACATCGCCCGGGTCACGTCGTCGAGTTGGGTGATGCGGTCGTGGAGCTTCTGGTAGGTCTCGTTCAGCGGGCACCAGCCGACGATCGAGGGGTGGGAGTAGTCGCGTTCCACGGCTTCGAGCCACTGGGCGACGTAGGAGGCGTCGGGTCGCTGGTTGTCGCCGGAGGACCCGCCGACCTCGCAGCCCCAGTCGCCGAACTCGCCCCAGACGAGGTACCCGAGCCGGTCGGCGTGGTAGAGGAAGCGCTCCTCGAAGACCTTCTGGTGCAGTCGGGCCCCGTTGAAGCCTGCCTCCATCGCGAGTTCGATGTCGCGGATCAGCGCCTCGTCGGAGGGAGCGGTCATCAGGCCGTCCGGGTACCACCCCTGGTCGAGGACGAGACGCTGGAAGCGGGGGCGGCCGTTGAGGAGCACGGCCCGGCCGCGGATGGAGACGGCGCGCAGGCCCGCGTAGCTCGCGACGCCGTCGACCACCCGGTCCTCCGCGTCGAGGAGTTCGAGCCGAAGGTCGTAGAGGAACGGGTCCTCCGGGCTCCATTCGCGGCGCCGTCCCTCCGGGAGGGCGAGGTGCAGGCGGGGTGCGAGGTCCAGGTCGGCGCGCACCTCGGCGCGGCAGACCTCGCCCGCTCCGTCGCTGACGACGGCGCGTACCCGGTGGCCGGGGCGGTTGGCCGACAGGGGCAGTTCGACGGAGAAGGCGGCGCCGGCCAGGTCGGGTGTGATGCGGGGGCGGCGCAGGTGGGTCTCGGGGACGGGCTCCGCCCAGACGGTCTGCCAGATTCCGGTGGTGCGGGTGTAGTTGCAGTCGTGGTTGGCGTATTGGGTCGCCTGCTTGCCGCGGGCCTGCGGGCCGGCCTTCGGGTCACGGGCACGGACGGTGATCTCCACTTCCCGCCCGGCCTGGGCGAGTTCGCCGAGATCTGCGGTGAAGGGAGTGAATCCGCCCCGGTGGCGCACCACTTCGGTGCCGTCCACCCAGACGGTGGTGTCGTGGTCGACGGCTCCGAAGTGCAACAGCACGCGGCGGCCGGCCCATTCGGCGGGCGGGGTGAACCGCCGCCGGTACCAGACGGCCTCCAGGAAGTCGGTGTCACCGACGCCCGAGAGCTCGGACTCGGGGGCGAAGGGTACGAGGATCTCGCCGGTGAGGTCGCGGCCGAGGAGCCCTCGTTCGAGGCCGCTGTCGCCCTGGTCGGTCTCGAACTGCCAGGTCCCGTTGAGGTTGAGCCAGTCGCGGCGGACGAACTGCGGTCGCGGGTACTCCGGACGGGGAACGGAGGGGTGGTGCACAGGGACTCCAGTCGGAAGGTGGTGCGGCCGGCGGGAGGCCGGCACGCGGACAGGAAGGCGGACAGGGAGTTGGGGTCAGCCGCCGCCGAGGCCGGTGGTGGCCACGGAGTTGACGATGCGCCGCTGGAAGAGGAGGAACATCACGATCAGCGGGGCCGCCGACAGCAGGGCGGACGCCATGGACCCGGCGTACTGGATGCCGTAGGCGTCCTTGACGGTGGCGAGGCCGACGGGAAGCGTCATGAGGTCGGGGTCGTTGGTGACGACGAAGGGCCACATGAAGTTGTTCCAGGCGCCGATGAAAACGAAGATCGCGACGGCGGAGACGATCGGGCGGGACAGCGGAAGGACGATCGACCAGAACACCCGGAGTTCGGAGGCGCCGTCGATGCGGGCCGCGTCCTCGAGCTCGCGGGGGATGCCGTCGAAGAAGCGCTTGAGGATGAAGACCATCATCGGGGCGACCACCTGCGGCAGGATGACCGCCGCGTAGGTGTCGACCAGGTGGAACGTCGTCATCTGCTCGAAGAGCGGGACGATGAGCAGTTGCGGCGGGACCATGATCGCGGCGACCGTGACGGCGAGGAAGGCGCGCCGGCCGCGGAAGGTGCCGCGGGAGAAGCCGTACGCGGCGAGCGTGGAGACGGCGACGGTGAGCACGGTGACCAGTACCGCGATCAGCACGCTGTTGAAGGCCCAGGTGGGCACGTTTCCACGGTCCAGAATCCGCCGGTAGGCGTCGAGCGTGAAGGCGCCCTTGAACGGCGAGAGGCCCGACTTCATCACGTCCTGCTCGCTCTGCAGCGAGGTGGCGACCGCCCAGAGGAAGGGGAGCAGCCAGACGACGGCGAGCACGGTCAGCGCCGTCCCGGCGAGGACGCGGGGCAGCCGTCCGTGGCCGAGCAGCAGGAGGGACCCCGACTCCTCGCGGCGCGGCCGGTTCGGACGGTACGGCCGTTGCGGTCGTTGCGGCCGGCGGGCGGGGGTGGAGACGGCGGACATGGTCAGCCCTCCTGACGGAAGAAGCGGAGCTGCACGACGGAGACGACGATGACGAGCGCGAAGAAGACGTAGCTGATCGCGGAGGCGTAGCCGAGCCTGTATCCGGTGAAGCCGACGTCGTAGACGTATTCGAGGATCGGGCGGGTCGAGCCGTTGGGGCCGCCCTTGGTGAGGATGTAGATTTGGTCGAACACCTTGAGCGAGGCGAGCACTTGGAGCATGGCGACCATGACGGTGGTGTGGCGCAGCTGGGGCAGGGTGACGGACCACAGTCGCCGCCAGGCACCCGCCCCGTCGAGCGCGGCCGCCTCGTCGAAGGTGACGGGCAGGGACTGCAGGGCCGCGAGGTAGAGCAGGAAGTTGAAGCCCACCGTCCACCAGACGGTGAGGGCCGCCACGGACCACATGGCCACCGACTCGTCGGAGAGCCAGCCGACGGGTTCGAAGCCGAGGGACGTCAGCAGCTGGTTCCCGAGGCCGATGTCGGGCTGGTAGAGCCACGTCCAGATGAGCGTGACCACGGTGACGGGCAGCAGGTAGGGGGCGAAGTAGGCCAGGCGCCACACCCATTGGCCGACCAGCCCGCTGTGCACGAGCAGGGCCATGGCCAGGGCCATCAGGACGAGCGGTACGCAGGATATGAGGGTGAAGAAGACGGTGTTGCCGAGGCTGCTCCAGACGTCGGGGTCGCCCAGCGCCTCGGCGTAGTTGGCGAGTCCGACGAACTCGGGGTCGTGCAGGGTGAGCGAGGCGTCGGTGAGGCTCATCCAGAGGCCCTGGACGATGGGCCAGACCAGGAAGAGTCCGAAGAACGCCAGGAAGGGCAGGACGAACACGCCTCCGCCGCCGGTGAGTGAGCGGCGGCGCCGGGGCGCGGGCGGTGTTTCGGAGGAGTGCGGGTGGGATGGCGCCGTGGCTCCGGCGGGTGCGGTGGTGGTCACGATGCGGCTCCTTCGGCTGTCGTCAGGCGACCGGGTTGGGCTGGCGCAGCAGGGTGTCCGCTTCCCGGACCATCTGCCGTACCGCCTTCTCGGCCGAGGTGTTGCCCAGCAGCGCCGACTGGAGCGGCTGGCACATGCGGTTCTGGAAGTTGCCACCGGCTCCGGCGAACCAGTTCGGCGGGTCGAGGACGGCGATCTCGCCCGCGGCCGCGTACGAGGACTGGGGGTCGAGCTTCGCGTACTCGGGGCGGGCCTGGACCGGCAGATAGGCGGGGATGTGCCCGGCGCTCGCCCAGGTCAGGCTCTGCTTGATGATCTCGGCGATGTACCGGTGGGCCTGGCGGCGCCGGGCGGGGTCGGGGTCGTCCTGGTGCGGCAGGACGAAGCTGTGCGAGTCGGCGTAGACGGCCGGCCGGTCGAATATCTGCGGGAAGGGGGCGGCCCCGAGGTTCTTGATGCCGGACTTCCGGAAGGTGGGCAGCTCCCACTCCCCTGCCATGATCATGCCGCCGCGGCCGTCCATGAAGGCGGCCATCGCGCCGTTGTAGTCCAGGTTGTTGGGGTTGGTCCGGCCGTCGAAGAGCTGTTTCATGAAGGTCACGACCTTCACCGCCGCCTCGATGTCGATCTTCGGCGGCCCGCCGTCGGGCAGTGTGAAGGAGGCGCCGGTCTGGGCGTACAGCGCCGCGAACTGCCGCCAGCTCTGGGCGGTGTCGGTGACGTGGCCGAAGAGGATGCCGGAGTGCCCGGTGGCCTTCGCCAGCTTCTTCCCGGCGTCCAGCAGCGCTTCGGGCGAGCCCATCGGTGCGAGGTGGCCGGCGGGGTCGAGCAGACCGGCCTCGCCGGCCACGTCCTTGTCGTAGAAGACGATGAACGGATGGACGTCCAGCGGAATCGCGTAGGCCGTGCCCTCGTGCTGGGCGCGCTTCCACACCGCGGGGGCGAAGTCCTTCTCCTTCACGCCGAATTCGGCCATCAGGTCCAGGTCGATCGGGTCGAGCAGGCCGCCGGGGGCGTATCCGGCCAGGCGTGACAGGTGCATCACCGCCACGTCCGAAGCGCGTCCGCCGGCCGCCGACATGGCCAGTTTCGTGTAGTACGACGGGCCCCAGTCCAGGATCGTCCGGTCCACGTGGAACCCGTCGGCGCCCCGGGAGACCGCCGCGATCATCTCGTCCATCAGCATGCCGTCGCCGCCCTGGAACAGGTCCCACACCTTCAGCGCGGCGGGTCCGGTGGAGCCGGCGGGCGACGCGCAGCCGGCCAGCGGGCCCGCGGCCAGGAGCGCGGTCGCCCCGGCGGCTCCGTAGCGGAACAGCCGGCGGCGGCCCAGACCGGGCGAATCGCCGGAGCCCCAGGCGCCAAGTGGCCTACGGGCAGAGGGTGCAGAGCTCATCACTGACCTTTCGACGGCCGGACGACGTGCCCGGCCGACGGCAGGCGCCATCGGCACGGCAGCCTTCGGCCGCCCGCGCACATCGGGGTGATCCGCACCGGGTCCACCAGTGCGGTGCCCTGTTTTTACATCGATGTACATTGGCTGTAAAGAGTTGCGTCATCGCTTGTGCATCGAACGCGTCCCCCGACCGGCATCACGGAGCCGCCCCCGGACTGCCCGGAAGGCCCCCATAGACTCGGGGCGTACCTAGGGCTGGGAGGTTGCGGGTGGCACGGCCGAGGATCAAGGACGTCGCACGGCACGCGGGGGTGTCGGAGAAGACGGTGTCCAACGTGCTCAACGACTACGTCCACGTGTCCGAGCGGACCCGGCGGGTGGTGCAGGAGGCGATCGACCACCTCGGTTACCGCATCAATCTCGCCGGGCGGCATCTGCGCAGCGGGCGGACGGGAATCATCGCCCTGGTCGTACCGGAACTCGACGTCCCGTACTTCGCCGAACTGGCCCAGCACGTCGTCCGGGAGGCCGAGGGGCGCTCCCTGACCGTGCTGATCCACCAGTCCGGCGGCGACCGTGAGCGGGAGCGGGCCGCGCTGGCCGGCTTCGGCTCCACCTTCGTGGACGGAGTCATCCTCAGCCCGCTGGCCCTGGCTCCGGAAGACCTGAGCGCCCACGCCGGGCCGCCGCCGACCGTCCTGCTGGGCGAGCTGCTGACCGACGGGGCCGACCACGTGGCCATCGACAACGAACGCGCGGCCCGGGAGGCCACCGGTCACCTGCTCGCCATGGGGCGCCGGCGCATCGTCACGGTCGGCGGGCGGAACGACGGGGCGGTCGGCACCGCGCAGGCGCGCACCCGGGGCTTCCTCGCCGCGCTCGCCGAGGCGGGCATCGCCCACGACCCCGCCTCCCTGCTGCCGGTGGACGCGTTCCACATGAGCCACGGCGCCGCCGCGGTGCACCGGGTACTGGCCGACGGGGTCCGGCCGGACGCATTGCTGTGCCTCAACGACCAGCTCGCTCTGGGCGCGTTGCGGGCCCTGCACTCCTTCGGTGCCCGGGTGCCCGAGGACGTGGCCGTCATCGGCTTCGACGACGTGGAGGGCGGCCGGTTCAGCGTGCCGTCCCTGAGCACGGTCGCCCCGGACAAGGAGGCGGTGGCCCGGGTCGCGGTGGACCTGCTGCTGCGCCGCATCGACGAGGCGACGCGTCCGGGGGCCGGGCCGGACGAGGCGGGCCGCCCCGGATCGGCGGACCCGCAGGACCGCGTGGTGGCACACCGCCTCGTCCTGCGCGAGAGCACCGAGGGAGCGGCGGTCCGCGACGGGGTGTGGTGAGCGCGAAGCGTCCTTGGGCCGACGTCACACGTCGAACAGGCGCCGCGCGTTGCGCGTGGTGAGGTCCCGCCAGGTGTCGGTGGCGGAAGGCCGCTCCGCCGAGTCGACGGAGGCGACCTGGGCGAGCGCCCCCGCCGCGGGGGTCCAGCAGTAGTCACTGCCGTAGAGAAGGCGCTCGGTGCCGAACGCGGCGTCGAGGGCCGGGATCTGGCGCGGGAAGGGTGTCCCGGCCATGTCGTACCAGAGGCGGCCGAGCTGCTCCACCGCGCTGGGCGCTTCCGGCGATTCCTGGGTGCCGTCACCGAACACGGAGCTGAACAGGTCGATGCGGTCGGCGAGCAGCGGCAGCGCGCCTCCGCCGTGGGTCAGCACCCAGCGGATCCGGGGGTGGCGGGTGAACACTCCGCGCAGGAGCAGGTCGCTCGCCGTACGGGCGGTGTCGAAGAGGAACTCCAGCATCGGCCGCGGCCGGCCCAGGGACAGTTCGTCGGCGCGGGGCGGGGACGTGGGGTGGACGAAGACGAGGGCGCCCCGACGGCCGAGTTCCTCCCACAGCGGCTCGAACCGCGGGTCGCCGAGGTAGACGCCGTGGTGGTTGGTCTCCACGGCCACCCCGTCCGCTCCGAGTACGTCGAGGGCGTGGGCGGCTTCCGCGAGCGCGCCCCCGACGTCGGGCAGCGGCAGGGAGGCGAAATGGCCGAATCGCCGCGGACGCCCGCTGCGGACCCCGGCGCAGAACTCGTTGACTTCGCGCGCGAGGGCACGCGCCGCGACGTCGTCCCCGAAGTGCACTCCCGGAGAGGAGACCGACAGGTAGGACTTCTCGATTCCCGACCGATCCATCAGGTCGAGATGCTGTTCGACGCTCCACGAAGGCCAGCCGGGCATGCCGTCGGGATGCTCGATCCCCGCGGCCCGGGCCGCTGCGACGTAGCTGTCGGTGACGAAGTGCGCGTGGACGTCGATGAGGCCTGTGGGGGTCATGCGGAGCTCCCTCGGATGCGGATCCTTACCTTGGTCAGCGTAGGAACGGCGTCGTAGGATGGCACGGGTGATGCCGATGAATGGAACACCGGGTTCGGGTGACGGCACTCGGCCCCGTCGGGGCGGGAAGCCCGCCGAGGGGCAACCCGTCATCGACCGGGCGTTCGCCCTGCTCGGCACCTTCGACGCCGATCATCGTGCGCAGACGCTCGCCGGGCTCGCGCGGCGGAGCAAGATCCCCCGCAGCAGTGCTCTGCGGCTCGCCCGGTCACTGGTCCACGCGGGCGCGCTGGAGCATCTGGACGACGGCCGCTACGTCGTGGGGCTTCGCCTGCTGGAGACCGCTTCCCTGGCGCCGCGCGGCCACGGCCTGCGCTCCGTGGCCATGCCGTTCATGGAGGACCTCTTCCACGTCACGCGACAGCACGTGCTGCTCGCCGTGTACGAGCAGGGCGAGGCGGTGCTCGTCGAGAGGCTCTCGGCGCTGGACGCCGGCCCCGTGCACTACCGGGTGGGAGGGCGTCTCCCCCTCACCACCACCGGCGTCGGGCTGGTGCTGCTCGCCTTCGCGCCGAAGGACGTCCAGGACCACGCCATCACCACCTACGAGCCCGGAGAGGGCCGCCTCAGACAGGGCCACGACGACATCCGCACCCCGGCCGACCTGCGTCGGGCCCTCGCCGAAGTGCGGCGCGGTGACCACGCGTCCGGACGGCAGAGCCTCCCCTGGCCGGTGGACACCGTGGCCGCTCCGGTGCGAAGCGGCGGCGAAGTGGTCGCGGCGCTGTCGGTCGTAGCGCCCAGCACCGGCCTCGCGGAGGCGGGCTACGGCCCTGCCGTACGGGCCACGGCCCGCGCGATCTCCCGCCGGCTCGAGGAGGACGGACCGTGGGCAGCCCGTCCCGGCAGTCCCCGCGCCGCGTCGTGAGAGCACGGGGAAGTCCCGGCAGTCCCCGCGCCTCGTCGTGAGAGCACGGGGGAAGGGTGTCGTGGTCCGGTACCCCCCTTGGCCCGTGCGCTGCCCGGCGCGGCCGGGCCCGTCCTGGCCCCGGCCGCGCCGTCCCTGCCGACCACGGCCGCCCCGGTGATCCCGACGGTGCCGGCATTCTTCATGTTCTCCCTCGCCCCGTCGTACGGGCCGCGTCCGGGAGCCGCGGCGTACTCGTCGGAGTCCGGGTCAGTGGTTGAGCGTCAGGCGTGGTTCCGCGTTGCGCGCGAGTTCATGTGCTTGTCCGGGCCACCAGACTCCGGCGGCAGGGTCGACGACGCCGTACTCGGGGTCGATCGTGCCGCCGGTGTTGCGGGTGCAGCTGCCGTCGGATTCACCGATGGTCTTCACGTAGAGGTAGGCGTCCACGAGCGGGACACCGGTGTCGACGGTCGGGCGAGGGCCCATGCCACGTCCGGGCGGATTGCACCACGTCTCCGGGTCGCCACTGTACTTACCCGGCTGCGGGGTCCACGGCCCCTTTCCGTTGCGGCTGGTGTCGATCGTGAAGTGCGCCAGATCCTCGTCGGCGGGACTGCCCACGTTCTGGTCGTACCAGGTGTCGGTCCAGTGCCAGGTGGAGGGGTCGGTGGAGGAGACGGCGTTGCCCGGGGTTCCGTCGTTGGGAGCGGCCGGGGAGTAGAACTGGCCGGCGCACCAGTCGGCGTGGCCACGTGACCATTCCGGCCCCTCGGTGGCGAACCACAGGCACTTGGATATCCAGGTCCCGTAGCGCGACGTCTGATCCGTGGGCTGGTAGTTGGATATGTTCAGGACGAAGCCGTCGCTCTCTTCGACGCCGGCGTCCAGGAGCCGCTGTGTGATGTCTCCGACGGATCGCCACTGGCTGTTGCCCGCGTCCAGATAGACCGTGGTGTTCGCGCCGCTCTTCAGAGCGCGGACCGCGTAGTCGAGGTCTTCCGTGCGGCGGGTGGTGAGCTCTCCGGTCGGGTCGATGTCCCCGGCGCAGTCCTTGGGAAGGGCGGCCAGGCTGTCGGGTTCCAGAATGACCACGGCCTGGTCGCTGCCGATGCCCTGGGCGAACGCGTCGATCCACCGGCGGTAGGCGGCGGAGGAGTCGGCCCCGCCGCTGGAGTAGAGGCTGCAGTCCCGGCCGGGGATGTCGTACGCCACCAGGACCGGTACCCGGCGGGTGACCGCGGCGGCACGGACGAGCTTGCGTACGCCGGTGCGGGCTTCGGTGGGCGTGCCCCCCGTGAACCACGCGGCCTGCGGGTAACTCGCCAACTTCACCATGTTCAGGCCGTCTTCGATCTTTCCTCCCCTCAGGTCCTCGATGGCCTGCCGGGCCGCCTTGCTGTTCGGGTCCACGTAGAACTTCGTGGCCGGGGTGACTGTGCCCCGCGCGGGAGCGGGTGCGGCCTGGGCAGCCGTGGCGGCGAACGCCGCGAAGGCGGTGAGCGCCGCGGTGACGACGGCTGTGCGGCGCCGGAACGTAAGGGAACGCATGGTGACTCCTGGTCCGAGATCTGACGGCTGCGGAACGTTCGCCCGCCGCCGGTGGCGGCGGTTGCGGCTGGGCCGGTCTCCGGGGGCCCGGACGGCGGGCCACCCGGAGACCGGGAGATCAGTAGCCGTAGATCATCTTGTAGGCGACCTCGGGGAGGAACTGGCCCGCCACGGACCCGGCTCCGACGCCGCAGTTGCCGTCGGACTCACCGGGGGTCTTGATCCACAGGAGCATCTCCGCACCTCCGCCCTTCTGGGTGGGCGTTCCGATCCTGCGGCCCGCCGAGTTGCACCATTCACCGTTGGTGGAGCCGTTGCCGTTGCGGCTGGTGTCCACGACGAACGGCTTGCTGTACCCGTTGGACGAACTCAGTGCGGCGTTGACCGCGTTGGCGTAAGTGATGTTCTCCGCGGTGGTGTAGTGGTTGGAGACGTTCAGCGAGAAGCCTCGGGTGCGGCTGAGACCTGCTGCGTTCAGGCTCGCGGCCATCGATGTGGCGCTGCGCCAGCCCGGGTTGCCGGCGTCGAGGTAGACCCAGGTGTTGGGGGCCTTCTGGTTGAATTGGGTGATCGCATTGTTGAGCAGGGAGTTGCGTTCGGCGATCTGGGCGGCCGTCATGCAACTGGTGTCCCCGAGCGCGTCCGGTTCGAGGATGACGACGGCGGGCCTGGAGCCGATTCCGTCCGCGAATGCGGCTATCCACGTGTTGTAGGCGGCGACGGAGCCTGCCCCGCCGCCGGACTGCCCTCCGCATATGTCGCGGTTGGGGATGTTGTAGGCCACGAGGACGGGCAGCTTGTCCGCGGCGTCGGCCGCGCCGACGTAGGCGCCGGTAGCCGTCCCTATGGTGCCGCTCCAGTTGCCGAACCAGCGGGCCATCGGCTTCGCTGCGACGCTGTCGCGGATTGCGGGCGCTCGCCCGTCACCGGGGTTGGCCGCGGCCCACAGGGCCGGACTGGAGTTGGGGTCTACGTAGAAGCCGCTCGTCAGCGTGGTCGGGTCAGCAGCCTGCGCGGGCGTAGAGACCACGAGGGCCAACGGCAGGGCAACGAGCGCTGCCGTCATCGCTCGGGAGAAGAGACGCATGGAAGTACCTCGGTTCCTGACGGGGATACACCGCACGGCTCTCGTCCTGAGCGTGCGGCTCGGTGGAAGTGCGGTGGTACGACGCCCGGGCGAACCGCGGCCCGGGCGGGATGCACGACCCCACGGACCATCCACCCTGGGAGCGCTCCCACTGGAAGCGCTCCCATAGGAGCATCCGGCGCCTTTGGGGTACGGCCAGTATCGTCTGGGCCACGATGCGGCCAGTCAAGAGAACTCGCACAACTTCCCAACTCCCCAGCTGGCAGAGCCGGGTGCACAAAACTGGAAGCGCTACCAGTTTTATGTCCGTACCGCTCCGGCACCGCGACGAAGGGAGTACGGTCAGCATGCACGGAAAGCCCCACCGCCCGAAGACGAACCTCGGACGACAGCGCGCAGGGACGGCCGCCATCGGGTACCCGGACCTGGTCGGGCGTGCGGCGGACGGGACGCGCGTTGTCCGACAGCAACAGCCCTGTCCGCATTCGACGTTCGGGCTACGGGCGTCCACCGTGTGTCGGGACCCGGGGTCGGCCGACCGGGCCCGTGGGATCATCACCGTGTTCATCACCGCCGCGAATTCGTAGGAGCGACCGTTCCGATGCAGCCGACGCCCAGGCGCATGCCGACCCTCGACGAGGTGGCCGCGCGAGCGGGCGTGTCGCGCACCGTGGCTTCCCGGGCGGTCAACAAGGTTCCGCACGTCAGCCAGGCCAAGCGGGAGGCCGTCGAACGGGCCGTACGCGAACTGGGATACGTGCCCAACCCGACCGCGCGGGCGTTGGCGGGCAACAGGGTCGGCGCGGTGGTGCTGGCCGCTTCGAGCGACGAGTCCGGCCTGTTCGCCGACCCGTTCTTCGCCGAGGTCGTCGTCGGGGTGAGCGCGGCCCTGGACGAGACCGATCTCGAACTGATCCTGGTTCTGGCCAACACGCCGCGCGGCCGCGCTCGACTGCGGCAGACGGTCCGCTCGCGCCGTGCCGACGGCATCATGCTGATGGCACTGCGCGGCGACGACCCACTGGGACGACTGGCCGAGGAGGCCGGAATGCCCGTCGTCTTCGGCGGCCTCCCCCTGACGGGCGAGCCGCGGTGGTACGTGGATGCCGACAACAAGGGCGGAGCCAGGCTGGCTGCCGATCACTTCGTGCGCGCGGGGCGGACCGGACCGGTCATGATCACCGGCCAGGTGGACAGCCTGGTCTCCGTCGCGCGCGAACAGGGCTTCACCGAAGGGCTGACGCTCGGCGGGGTCCCCCTGCTGGGCGTCTCCTCCGGCGGGTTCCGGGTGGAAGGCGGCGCGGACGCGATGGAGCGGCTCCTGGACGCGCATCCGCGGTTGGACGCGGTATTCGCGGCATCGGACGGGATGGCGATCGGTGCGCTCGAGGTACTGCGCGGTCGGGGACGGCGGGTGCCCGAGGACGTCTGGGTGATCGGATTCGACGACCTGGCCGGGGCTCGGCACACCAACCCTCCGCTCACCACCGTGCGCCAGCCGGTCAGAGCCTTGGGGCACGAGATGGCACGGATGCTGGTCAACGCGATCGACGGACAGGACCCGAATCCACTCGTCCTTCCGACCCGGCTGACGGTTCGCGAGTCCGCCCCCGAAGTGACCGCTCCCGAAGTCACCTCTCCGCGCTGAGAAAGCGCCCCGGGAACAGCCTCCTGCCGCATCCCGACCTGATGGGTCCTCCGCCCCGGTCGGACGAGCCATCAGGTCGGGATGGACCGGCGTTCACCGATCGGGTCCGAAGGCCGACACCTCTCCTGCCGAACGGCGACAGGACGGGGGATCGGTGACCGTGGTCCGCCACGGGGTGCACCGTTTCTTCCTGTTCTCCTCATCCAGGCACCGGATGCATCCGAATCCCTTGTGAACCCTCGCTCGCCATGTCGGCCCCGCGTCCGGTGGAGCCGAGGCCTGGTTTCCGGACCGGGTTCGGCAGAGGCACCCCATCCCCAGGACTTCGTCATGACTGCCACCACCATCACCACGACGACCACGCCCACGCCCACGCCCACGCCGAAAACAACGGGCCCGCTCACGGTCTCGCTGCCCTCCGGCCCCGGAGCCCCCTCGCTCGCGCGCCGCGCGACGGCCGCCTTCCTGCACGGTGCCTGGCCGGCGCTCTCCCCGGAGCGCCGCGACGACTTCCTGCTGATCGTCTCCGAACTGGTCACGAACGCCGTCCGGCACGCGCCCGGCCCCAGCACCCTGACTCTCACCACCGCGTCCGGTGCCCTGGACATCTCGGTGACAGACCACTCCCGCGTTCCGCCGGTCCCGCGGGCCCCGGACCGTACGGAAGGCACCGGCGGCATGGGCCTGCACATCGCCGAGGACCTGGGAGCCAGCGTCTACACGCAGACGCTCCCCGAGGGCAAGTGCGTGCACGCGGCGTTCGCCGCCGTCTGAGAGCACGGCATGCGCGCAGGAGCGTGCCGCTGGACAGGGCCGCGCCCGAACCGCCCCGGAGGGGGCGGAGGCGTCGCGGCGCTCAGGCATCACCGTGTACCGCACCGCCGCATCATCGGTCCGGACGGACACGCACTCACCGAGAGAAAACGGGCGGCCTGCTCATACCTCGGCCTCCTGGCGACGAATACCTGACGTGAGAGCGGAACGCTCGATCGGCAGCGACTGAAGGAGTGCTCATGACGGCACAGCGACTCGACGCGACGAGCACCGGGCCTCCCGTCACCCACGACCGACCGATGGTCGCGGCCCCCGCGCTCTCCGGCACGGAGAAGGAACTCGCCGGAGTGCTCGCGGACGTGGCCGAGGTGGAGGAAGTAACCCCCGACAGTGACTTCTTCAACGACTTGGGAGCCGACTCCCTGGTCATGGCGCACTTCTGCGCCCGTGTCAGGAAGCGTCCCCATCTGCCACCGGTGTCGATGCGCGACGTCTACCGCTGTCCGACCATCCGGGGCCTGGCCCTGTCGCTCGCGGAGACCGCACCGCGAGCACCCGTGCGGGAAGGACCGGTCCCGGCCGCTTCGCCCGAGGAGCCGACCGATCCGCCGGTCCCGGAACCGGCGGTCCGGACGACCCGCCGTCGTGTGGCGGTGTGCGGCGCGCTCCAGCTGCTGGGCTTCCTCGGGTACGCCCTTCTCCTCGCCGTCGTCACGTCCCGCGGCTACGACTGGATCTCCGCGGGAGCCACTCTGCCCGACTCCTATCTGCGGTCGGTCGTGTTCGGAGCCGTACTGCTCGTCCTCCTGTGTGCCCTGCCGGTCGTCGCCAAGTGGTTGCTGGTGGGCAGGTGGACGCCCCGGCGGTTTCCCGTCTGGAGTCTCGCGTACGTCCGATTCTGGCTGGTCAAGGCGCTCATCAGGTCGAGCCCGATGGTTCTGTTCGTGGGTTCCCCCCTCTACCCGCTCTATCTGCGGGCCCTGGGCGCGCACATCGGTCGGGGAGTGACGTTCCTGTCCCGTACCGTGCCTGTCTGTTCGGATCTCCTGGTGATCGGCGACGGCACGGTGGTCCGCAAGGACTCACTCGTCAGCTGCTACCGCGCACGCGACGGGATGATCGAGACGGGACCCGTCGTCATGGGGCGCGACGTGGTCGTCTGCGAGGCGACGGTGCTCGACATCGGCACCTCGCTCGGTGACGGATCCCAGCTCGGCCACGCGTCCTCGCTGCACACCGGACAGGCGGTACCGGACGGCGAGCACTGGCACGGCTCGCCGGCCCGGGCCACCGACACCGAATTCCGGACGGTGGGGCCCGTCCGGTGCGGCACCGCCAGGCGGGTCGCCGCCGGGGCCGGCCTGCTGCTCATGATGCTGACGGTGTACGTGCCGCTGATGGTGGGGGCCCTTGACGTCCTGCTCTCCCGGATCCTGGCGGGATCCACCCTGTTGGACCGGGGGCAGACCGCGGCGACGAGCTGGACGCTGTACGCCGACGTACTGGCGGCCACCGCCGTCGCCTTCTCCGGTGCCGTGGTCGCCGCCCTGGTCGTGATGGCCACGCTCCCCCGCGTGCTCGGCGCCCTCGTGAAGCCCGGGCGGACCTATCCGCTGTTCGGACTCCACCACGCAGCTCACCGGGCGACCGCGCTGCTCACCAACCGGAACTCCCTGACCAGACTGTTCGGCGACAGCGCGTTCATCACGCACTACCTCCGCAGGATCGGGTACGACCTCTCCCGGGTGGAGCAGACCGGTTCGAACTTCGGCACCCGGGTCAAGCACGAGAGCCCCTTCCTGAGCAGGGTGGGCACCGGCACCATGGTCGCGGACGGTCTCTCCCTGATGAACGCGGAGTACTCCAGCACCTCGTTCCGACTGTCGGCCACCTCGATCGGCGCACACAACTTCCTGGGCAACCGGATCGCTTATCCCCCGGGCGGCAGAACCGGTGACAACTGTCTCCTGGCGACGAAGGTCATGGTCCCGGTGGACGGCCCGCTCAGGCACGACGTCGGACTGCTCGGATCCCCCCCTTTCGAGATCCCCCGGTCGGTGCTGCGTGACAGCGCCTTCGACGAATCGGCGGAGGGCGACGGGCTGCGTCGGCGCCTGACGGCAAAGGCCCGGCACAACGCCGTGTCGATGGCGGCGTACCTCTTCACCGGGTGGCTGTACTTCTTCCTCGTCACCGCGATGTACGCGGCTGCGGCGAGCCTGTATCCGCAGTGGGGGACGGTGGTGATCGCCGCGGCCAACGCCGTCGTACTGCCTTTCACCTTCCTCTACTTCGTCCTGGTCGAACGGATCGTGACGGCCCTGCACCCCCCGGGTCCGCTGTTCTGCTCGATCTACGACCGGCGCTTCTGGCACCGGGAGCGGTACTGGAAGGTCCCGTCCGAGACGTATCTGCAGGTCCTCAACGGCACCCCCTTCAAGAACGTCGTGTGGCGCCTGCTCGGTGTGCGTATCGGTTCCCGGGTCTTCGACGACGGTTGCGGTCTGACGGAGCGCGCCATGGTCACCATCGGGGACGGCTGCACGCTCAACGCGGGCAGCGTCGTGCAGTGCCACTCGCAGGAGGACGGCGCGTTCAAGTCCGACCGCAGTGTGCTCGGCTCCGGGTGCACGCTCGGGGTCGGAGCGCTCGTGCACTACGGCGTGACGGTCTCGGACGGGGCCGAACTGGAAGCGGACTCCTTCCTGATGAAGGGCGAGACCGTTCCCGAACACGCCCGCTGGGCGGGGAATCCGGCTCGCCCGGTGTCCGACGGCATTGGAGGCGAACAACGATGACGACGATCAGGACCGACGGACACGTCCCAGCACCGGCTGTCCCTGCCGAGGGCTGTTGCACCACCGTCCCGCGATGGGCCACGAACCCCCTGCCCGGCACGGCGGAGGCGACCGCTCTCCTGCCCGAGCGCACGGAGGCGCTCCTGCGCCGGCGGGCCGGAGAACTCGGTGTGCCGCTCACCACGGTGTTCCTGGCCGCGCACGCGAAGGTACTGGCCGTGCTCTCGGCCGACCCCGTCGTACGCAGCGGGTTCCGGCCCCGGGCCGGCGTCGCGCCTCTGATCCTGGAGATGGCGGTCCCTTCAGGCAGTTGGCGCGACCTGGTGTCGGCCACAGCATGGGCGCGGACGGCTGCTCTCTCCGCCACTCCCCCACCTCCGTCCAGCCCGCGCCCGGAAGTGGTGTTCGAACCGACCGGCCGGGAGCCCCCTGCCCTTCGCCGCGACGACGGCACCGTCCTCTCCGTCGCCGCAGGGGAGGACGACGGGAGGACCGCTCTGCGCCTGCGCTACCGGACCGACGTGATGGACGCGGACCACGCCGCCCGGATCAGCGGCTACCACCTCACCGCTCTCGAACGGATCGCCACCGATCCCGACGCCCCGCACGAACGAGCCACCTTGGTGTCCGAGGAGGAGATCCGCCATCAGCTCGACACCCTCGCCGGTCGGCACCGCCCGCTCCCGGACCGCCGCTTCCACGAACTGTTCGAAGAACGGGCGAGGAGGCATCCGGACACCGTGGCGATCGTCCACGGTGACCGGTCGTGGACGTACCGGGAACTCGACGTACGGGCCAACCGACTGGCCCACGCGCTCCTCGCCCAGGGGCTGCGCGCCGAGGACGTCGTCGCCGTGGTGACCGGGCGCGGCCTGGGCTGGGCGGCCGCCGTGCTCGCCGTCTTCAAGGCGGGCGGGGCCTATCTGCCGGTCGACCCCGAGTGCCCTCCGGGACGGATGACCACCGTGCTCAGCCGCGCGGCTTGCACCCACGTGCTCACCGACCCGGACAGTGGCACGAACCTGGACCGCGCGCTCGCCCGGCTTCCCGGCACCCACAGGCTCCTCGTGCCGGACGTCACCGACCGGCCGGGAGACGACAGTTCCCCCGGCGTCGAGGTCGGGGCGGACCAACTCGCCTACGTGTTCTTCACCTCCGGCTCCACCGGAGAACCCAAGGGCGCCATGTGCGAGCACGAGGGCTTGCTCAACCACCTCTTCGCCAAGATCGACGACCTGCGCATCGACGAGGACAGCGTCGTGGCGCAGACCGCTTCGCAGTGCTTCGACATCTCGTTGTGGCAGCTGCTCGCCGCGCTGGCGACCGGCGGACGCACTCTGCTGGTCGACCGGGCGACGGTTCTCGACACCGGCCGATTCCTGGCCACGGTCTCCGAGGGAGGCGTCACCGTCCTCCAGGTGGTGCCCTCGTATCTGGACGTCGTCCTCACCGCGCTCGCGCGCTGCCCTCGGGCGCTGTCCGGCCTGAGGTGCGTGTCGGTCACCGGGGAGACGCTCAAGAGCGAGCTCGCCGAAAGATGGTTCGCCACCGGACCCGGTGTGCCTCTGGTCAACGCCTACGGCCTGACCGAGACGTCCGACGACACCAACCACGAGGTGATGCACGAGGCCCCCGTCACCGGCCGGGTTCCGCTCGGCCGCCCCGTGAACAACGTGCGCGTCCTCGTGGTCGACGACCAGCTGGTGCCGGTTCCCCTGGGAGCCCCGGGTGCGATCGTCTTCTCCGGAGTCTGCGTCGGCCGCGGCTACGTCAACGACGCCGAGCGCACCCGCCTCGCCTACACGACCGACCCCTACGACCCCGGCCGACGCCTCTTCCGGAGCGGCGACACGGGGCGCTGGCTGCCCGACGGGAAGCTGGAGTTCCTGGGCCGCCGGGACACGCAGGTGAAGATTCGCGGCTTCCGCATAGAGCTCGGAGAGATCGAGAACACGCTGCCGCGCATACCCGGCGTCCGTGACGGCGCCGTCGTGGTGGCGGGACCGGAGAACCACGCCCGGCTCATCGCCTTCTGCACCGGCCCGGCCGCCGCGGACGAGGAGTACCTGCGCCGCGGGCTCGGAGAACTGCTGCCCGCCTACATGGTCCCCGGCTCCTTCCGCCACCTGGAGGATCTCCCGCTCACCGCCACCGGGAAGACCGACCGGAAGGCGCTGACGGCGCTCGCCGAAGAACGCGTCACGGCCGAAGACGCCTGCCGTCCTCCGCGCACCCCTACCGAGCGACGGCTCGTCGCGGCCTGGGCGACCGCGCTCGGCAGACCGGCCGGGCAGATCGGGCGGCGGGACGACTTCTTCGACCTGGGAGGCACCTCCCTTTCGGCCGTCCGCCTGCTGGCCGGTCTGGGCCGGACGGTTTCCCTGCGCGATCTCACCGCGCGTCCGACGCCCGCCGCCCTGGCAGAGCTGATGGACGCCCGGGGCGAAGGCGCGACCGGCCTCGCGCAGCCACCGCCGGCACCCGGCTCGCCCGTCCGCACGACGCAGACCTGAAGTTCCCGCGAAACGACACGTCCGAGGAGTACGCCATGCTGTCCGCACTGTTCCGCAGAACCCCGGCCGACGCCCCGCCGGCCGCCCCCGCCACCGTATCGGCGCTCCCCGAAGGTCCACCGGTACTCGACGCGCAAGGCGCCCCGGATCCGGCTGCCTGGGCGGCCGGTCACCGGCGAACGCTGCGCGGCCTGGTCGCCGAACACGGCGCGGTCACGGTCCGCGGCCTCGGCCTGCGCACTCCGGAGGATGTCGAGCCGGTCTTCCACCGCTTGACGGATCGTCCCGTGACCGAACGCGAGGCCTTCGCCCCCCGGGACACGTACGCAGAGGGCCTCCACTCGTCCTCGGCCTGGCCTCCCAACCAGCCCATGTGCATGCACCACGAGCTGAGTTACACCACCCCGTGCCCGGGCCTTCTCCTCTTCGCGTGCCTCCAGGAGCCTTCCGAGGGTGGCGCCACGGCCCTCGCCGACTCGACCGCCGTACTGGCGGAACTGCCCACGGAGTTGGTCGCACGCTTCGAGCGGCAGGGCTGGCTCCTGACGCGCTCGTACAACGGCGAGATCGGCGCCACTCTGCACCAGTCCTTCGGTACCGACGACCACGACGCCATCGACGCGTACTGCCGCGACCACGGCATCGACCGCTCCTGGCAGGCGGACGGATCGCTGCACACCCGGCAGCACCGGAGCGCCGTGGTGGGCCATCCGCTCTCGGGGCGTCCCTGCTGGTTCAACCAGATCGCCTTCCTCAACGAGTGGACCCTCGCCCCCGAGGTGCGGGAATTCCTCGTCGCGGAGTACGGCTCCGACAACCTTCCCTTCAACACCCGCTACGGCAACGGCGACCCCGTCTCCCCCGACGTGGTCGAGCTCATCAACGAGGCGTACGCGGCACACACCGTGCGCCGGCCCTGGCGAACCGGTGAGCTGACGCTCGTCGACAACATCCGCACCGCGCACAGCCGGGAAGCGTACGAGGGCCCACGGGCCGTCGTGGTCGGGATGGGAGACCCCGTCTCCCTCTCCCCCGCCCGCTCCCCCCGGCTCGCACCGAATCCCGGGAGGGCAGCCGCATGACCACCGTGAACACCGCTCCGGACACGGCCGCGCCCGCGAGCGCTCCGGCCGTCCCGCCCTTCGCCGTCATCCCGGGCGCCAAGGTCGAGGAGGTGCTCCGGGGAAGGGAGAAGACCGTGGTGGAAGTCGTGGAGGAGACCTATCGCCTGCACGGCGCCCTTCAGTCGGTCAACCCCCCGTCCTCCTTCCTGCGCTTCCGCGACCGGCCGACGTCCCGGATCATCGCGCTGCCCGCCTCCCTGGGCGGCGAGAACCCGGTGGACGGCCTCAAATGGATCTCCAGCTTCCCCACCAACGTCACAGCCGGCATTCCCCGGGCGTCCGCCGTGCTCATCCTCAACGACTACGCCACGGGCTATCCCTTCGCCTGCATGGAGAGCTCGATCATCAGCGCCGCCCGGACCGCCGCGTCCGCAGCGTCCGCCGCCGACCGGCTCAGCAGTGGGCGGCCGCGTCCCACCCGGCTCGGATTCGTCGGCACCGGCCTGATCGCCCGCTACATCCACACCTATCTCGAAGGAACCGGCTGGTCCTTCGACGCCATCGGGGTGCACGACGTGTCCCCCGACAGCGCGGCCGGCTTCCGGGCCTACCTGGAACAGTCCGGAGCGGTCGGCCGTGTGACCGTGCACCGGAGCGCCGAAGAGCTCGTCCGCCAGAGCGATCTGATCGTCTTCGCCACCGTGGCGGACCGGCCCCACGTGGACGAACCGTCCTGGTTCGGCCACAACCCGGTGGTGCTGCACGTGTCGTTGCGCGACCTCGCACCGCAGGTCCTGCTCGGTGCCACCAACGTCGTCGACGACGTCGAGCACTGCCTGCGTGCTTCCACCTCCCCCCATCTCACCGAACGGCTCACCGGAAACCGCGACTTCCTGCTCGGCACGCTCGACGACGTGATGGCAGGGCGGGTGACGGTACCGCCCGACCGGCCGGTGATCTTCTCCCCGTTCGGCCTGGGCGTGCTCGACCTCGCGGTCGGCAAGTACGTCTACGACGAGGTGGCCGGCGCCGGAGAACTCCGGACCGTCGACGACTTCTTCCACGAACTGAGCCGGTACGGCTGAGGCCACCGGCGTCCACCGTCCGCAGCCACCGAGGAGACATCGTGCCCGTCATCTCCGTCCCCGAGGCCTTCAACGAGGAGGACCTCTACGTCGACCTCGCATCGATGGTCGGCCACCGGCTCTTCCTCAAGTGCGAGGGGTTCAACTTCGCCGGTTCGATCAAACTGAAGGCCGCCACCGAAATGGTCGAATCCGCCGAACGCAACGGGACCCTGACGCCCGAATCCGTCCTGGTCGAATCGTCCTCCGGCAATCTCGGCGTCGCCCTGAGCATGATCGCGGCAGGCAAGGGCTACCGCTTCATCTGCGTGACCGACTCGCGCTGCAACCTGACCACGCGTCTGATGATGGAAGCCCTCGGCAGCCAGGTCCACGTCGTCTCCGACGAGCACGCCTCCGGCGGCCTGCTGGGCGCCCGGCTCGCGCACGTACGGAGTCTGTGCGCGGCGGACGACCGCCACGTGTGGCTGAGCCAGTACACCAACGCCGACAACTGGAAGGCGCACTACTTCCGAACCGCGCCGGCCATCGCCCACCGTTTTCCGCGACTGGACGTCCTGTTCGTCGGGGTCGGTACCACGGGCACGCTGATGGGCTGCGCGCGCTGGTTCCGCGACGCGCACCGGCCGGTGCACATCGTGGCCGTGGACAGCGTCGGTTCGGCCATCTTCGGCGGGCCCCCGGGCCGCCGTATGATCCCCGGGCTGGGCATGAGCATGCGCCCTCCGCTGCTCGACGAGACGTACGTCGACGAGGCGGTACGCGTCGAGGAGGCCGACAGCATACGTACCTGCCGGGCTCTCGCCAGGCGCGGCTTTCTCTTCGGGGGCTCCACCGGAACCGTGGTCAGGGGAGCGACGGACTGGCTCGCCCGGCACGGAGAGCGGGACCTCACCACGGTGGCGATCGCACCGGACCTCGGCGAGCGCTACCTCGACACGGTCTACCAGACCAACTGGGTACAGGCCCTCTACGGCGACGAGGCGCTCGTCCCGCAGGAAGCGTCCAGTGGGCCGCCCTCCGCCCGCGAGCCCGACACGGCCGACGGGCTGGTCCGCTGACGCCCAGCCGCACACCGCCGCCGCCCCCGCGTGTCGGGGGCGGCGGCGCGAGGCACGTCAGGAAGAGATGCCGACGAGGCCGAGGGGAGGAGTGGTCGGCTGCCGCGATCCACCGGCGGGCTCCACGGTGATGCCCACGGCCGTGGCGCCCTTGAGCGGACCCTGCAGGACGTGCGCCTGGCTGCCGCCGTCGCCGGACAGCAGTCCGGCCGGCCGGAACCGCTCGCCGTCGGCGTACCAGAGTTCGTAGACCCGGCCGTCGGTGAGGGGCCGCAGGCCGGACGCGACGAAGGCGGCCTGGTTCTGCGACCGCGAGGTGATCACACTGGCCGTCGCCCCCTGCGGGAGCTGCTCGGCTCTGATCGTGGCATCGGGAGCCGCGACGACACCGGCGAGGGCCTGGGCACCGTCCTGGGCCTCCGCGACCTGCTCGCGGGCGGTATCGGCTTGCGCGCGGGCGGTGTCGGCTTCCGAGCTCTGCCTCCAGGCGACGCCGCCCAGCACCGCCGCCGCCACGGCCGACGCCGCGAGCGACACGGCCATCGCCCGCAGGCGGCGCCGGTAGCGATGCACCACCGCGACGGGAGCGGGCCGGTCCTGCTGTGTGCCGGAGATCTGCCGGAGCACCCGGCGGCGCACCTCCGGCGACGGTGCGCGGGCCTCGACGGCCTCCCCCAGCAGGCCAGCCGTGGCGGCCAGCTCCTCCACCTCCCGTCGGCAGGCCGGGCAGCCCGCCAGATGGTTCTCGAAGGCGGCCTCCTCGTCGGGCGGCAGGGCGTGCAGCACGTACGCACCTACATCGAGGTGCGGGTCGTCGCCGGGTCTCGTAGTCATGATCTTGTTCCCAGGCACTCGCGCAGGGAGTGCAGGCCGTGGCGCATCCGCGACTTGATCGTCCCGTGGGGGGAAGCCAGGGAGTCCGCCACTTCGGCGTACGTCAGGCCTTCGTAGTAGGCGAGGACCAGGGGCAACCGCAGCTGACCTGCGAGTTCACCGAGGCAGCGGAAGAGCACCCGGTGTTCTTCCCGCTTCTCGACCTCTTCGGCGACCGCGTCGAACGGCAGGTCCTGGTCCCGGACGCCGACTCTCATCTCGCGGGCCCTCGCCGCCGCGACGGACCGTACCCGGTCCACCGCGCGCCGGTGCGCGAGGGTCAGCACCCAGCTGCGGGCGGCTCCCCGCTCAGGACGGAAACGGTACGCGGTGCGCCACACCTCCACCATGACTTCCTGGGTCACCTCCTCCGCCTGCGCCTCGTCCCTCAGCACCCGGCAGACCAGTCCCATCACCGGCTTCGCCAGGGCGTCGTACACCTCGACGAATGCCTTCTCGTCCCCGTCGGCGGCGCGCGTGAGCAGCCCGTCGAGCCACGCCTGCTCCTCAGACCGGCCACCGCCGGAACCCGGGCGCCTGCCCGGTCCAGTCTCACCGTCACGACCCACGGCAACTCCTCAGCTCTGCTCGACCCTCGTGCGGCCGGGCACTCGGGGCATCCGTCCGGAGCCACCTGCACCACAAATTCACCTCCGCGGTCGGAGGGCAGAACTCGCGGCAGGACGTACTCCTCACCAGTGGTTCGTAGCCACCGCGCCCGCAGATCGTGCCCTTGACCGAGCACGGAGCCGCCGCCGACGCCTGGCCGGAGCTGTACGCCAAGGTGATGGCCGCCGACATCCTGGTGCTCTGCGGCCCGATCTGGCTCGGTGACAACAGCTCCGTGATGAAGCACGTCGTCGAACGGCTTTACTCCAACTCGGCCGCCCTCAACGACGCCGGCCAGTCCGCCTACTACGGGCGGGTCGGCGGCTGTCTGATCACCGGCAACGAGGACGGTCTCAAGCACTGTGCCATGAACATCCTGTACAGCCTCCAGCACATCGGCTATGCCATCCCCCCGCAGGCCGACGCGGGCTGGATCGGAGAGGCCGGTCCGGGACCCAGCTACCTCGATCCGGGCTCCGGCGGTCCGGAGAACGACTTCACCAACCGGAACACGACCTTCGCCGCCTGGAACCTCATGCACCTCGCCGCTCTCCTCAAGCGGGCCGGTGGCGTACCCGCGTACGGCAACCAGCGCCCCGAGTGGAACGCCGGCTGCCGCTTCGACGCGCCCAACCCGGAGCACCGCAGCTGACGAACGCCCGCTCGGTGGCCACCCCCAGCGGTTCCCCGAGGGCCCTCAGCCCGCCCGGTCCACCTCCCACCCGGCCGAGCAGCCCGTACCGGGCCCGGCCGGAGCAGTACCCGGGGACTGGCGGCAGCGGTTGAACCGACACGGCGCGCATCCCCCGGCGGCGCCCTTGGCTACCAACGGCGGCGCTGCTGGACCGGGCTGAACTTGGCCGCGAGCGCCGAGAGGAAGGTGGGGAGCTTGTCGACCATGGCTTTGGGGACCGGGGTGGTCTGGACGGTCCCCGTCCGCACGTCCTGGACGACGAGCGCGTAGGCGCCGTTCTCCTCGACGAGTTCGGCGGCGAAGAGCAGTCTCTGCGTGGCGGTTTCCATCAGTACTCCTGGGCGGGGGTGTCGTTGAGCCAGACGTTCCACGCCTTGGTGGCCTGCTGCTCGTCGGTGTGCTCGGCGAACAGGTGGTGGCCGAGCCAGATCGGCACGTTCCAGGTGCTGCCGTTGAAGAACCGGTACAGGGCGTCCGGGCCCCGCAGTCCGAGGAAGTCGGTGCTGAGCCAGTCGACGACCACCTCGACGGGGTCGTGGTCCGGGCCGGGGGCGAGAAGCGTGAACCGGTCGCCTGCAGCCGCGTCCTCGGCCAGGCCGAGGCGTCGGCGCAGGGCGGCGAAGTCGGACGGATCGGCGGTGGGTCCGGGTTGCTGCGCCCTGATGTAGACGGCGGGGCGGCCGGCGAAGTGCCGGAGGTACTCGGCGAGGGCGTGCTGGTGGAAGTCGACGTACTTCTCGGCCACGTCGGTCTTGGCGTCCCAGTTCCAGGCGTCGTCGACGACGCCCGTGTGCACCCAGTGGATTCCCATCCGCAGGTGGCTCCTGCCGTCGCCGGCCGGTTCGACGCGGTAGCTGAGGGTGTTGGAGAACCCGCCGTCCTGGGTGGCCCGGACGGCGAGGTGGTGCGGCGGCTCCCACGCCACGACGGTGGCGTCTCCCCGGGTGGCCTTTCCGCCGACACGCGGCTCGATCTCCATCGGGTAGAGCCAGCCGAGGTTGCCGGCGCCGGTGGCCACCGCGTCCCAGACCTGCTCGGGCGCGACGGGCAGGTCCTGCTCCCGCCGGACCTCGAATTCTCGGGTCATGGTCGGTACTGCTCCTTCGTCGTCGGTCACGGTCGGTGGATGAGCGGGAGGGCGGCCAACCGCCGTTGCAGCGGGTTGTCCCGCCACTCCAGGGGCTCCCCGTCGGCCAGGCGGAGTCCGGGCAGCCGGCGCACGAGCGTGCCGATCGCCACCTCCGCCTGGAGCTTGGCCAGCGGGCCGCCGAGGCAGAAGTGCGGGCCGTGGCCGAAGCTCAGGTGGCGGTTGCCGGGGCGGGACAGGTCGAGCCGGTCGGGGTTCTCGAAGCGTTCGGGGTCGCGGTTGGTCGCGCCGAGGAACAGGTACACCAACTCGCCCTCCCGCAGCGTCCGTCCGCCGATCTCCAGGTCCTCCGCCACCACCCGGACGATCGCCTGGGTCACCGTGTCGTAGCGGGCCAGTTCCTCGACCGCGCCGCGGATCAGGTCCGGATCCGCGCGCAGCGCGGCCAGTTGGTCCGGGTTGCGCAGCAGGGCGAGCATGCCGTTGGCGATCAGCTGGGTGGTGGTCTCGTCCCCGGCGGTGATCAGGACGAAGCAGGTGGACAGCAGTTCGGAGTCGGTGAGCCGGTCGTCCTTGGTCTGGGTGGCGACCAGGGCACTGATCAGGTCGTCGCCCGGTTCGCGCCGGCGCCGGCGGATGAGCCCGGAGAGGTACTCCTCGTAACCGTCGATCGCCTCCTCGGACTTGTCGATGTCCTCGCTGAGCCGGCCGAATCGGCTGAACCAGCTCTTGACCTGAGGTCGGTCCTCGTCGGGGATCCCGAAGAGTTCGCAGACGACGGACATCGGCAGGGGCGAGGCGACCGCCTCGATGAGCTCCATGGCCGGGCCGGCCGCGACCGCCTCGTCGATGAGCCGGTCGACGATCCGTTGTACGCCCCCGCGCAGGGCTTCGACGCGACGGGCGGTGAACGCCTTGTTGGCCAGCTTGCGCAGCCGGGCGTGGTCCGGCGGGTCGGTGTTGCTCATCACCCGGCCGAGTCGTTCGGTGAGCCGGCTGAGGGCTTTGAGGTCGCCGCCGAGCGAGCTGTAGGCGCGGGTCATCCTGTCCCGGTCGTTGGACAGCCGCAGGTCGCCGAGGGCCGCCTCGACGTCGGCGTGGCGGGTGAGGTACCAGATGCCCTGCGGGCTGCGGTGGACCGGATCCTCGCGCCGCATGCGGGCGTACAGCGGGTACGGGTCCCGCCGGGCTTCCGGAGTGAGCAGGGCCGCGACCAGGCCGTCGGGCCGGACGGAACCCGCGGCAGGATCGCCGGGCTGGACGGGGCATACGGCGAGGCCCTCGGGCCGGGCGGGGCCCGCGGTGTCGCGCGCCCCGCCCAGGGTGTCGGTGGAGGTCATGTCGTCCGCTCTACCGCTGGGTGTCCATGGCGTCGGCGAGGCTCCTGGGCCGCATGTCGGTCCACTCCTGCTCGACGTGGGCCAGGCAGGCGGCGTGGGTGTCGGGGCCGTGGGTGACGGTCCAGCCCTCGGGTACGTCGGCGAACTGCGGCCAGAGCGAGTGCTGGTTCTCGTCGTTGACGAGGACGAGGAAGGTGCCGTCCTGGTCGTCGAAGGGGTTGCTCATGTTTCGGTCCTCCTGCGGGGATCGGGAAAGGGTGGTGTCACCGGCGGATCTGGTGCGTCCGTCGCATCCGGTGGCTCAGGGGGTTCCGGTGGGTCCGGCACCCGTGGTGGGTTCCTTGGGTCCGGCACCCGTGGTGGGTCCGGGATCTCCGGCGACGGTGGTTCCCCGGGTGGCCTCGGCGATCCTGGCGGCCAGGACCGGTCCGATCTGCGCCAGGGAACCCGCTTGGGTCATCTGGTCGTGCCGGGTGGTGACCTCGTGCGACTCGATCCGGCCCCCGATGTACGGGTGCCAGACCTCCGGGCCGGCGTCGTCGTGGCCGCGGCCGATGGTGGAATTGAAGAGCAACAGGTCCCCGTCGTACTTGCCGGGGACGAAGTCGACCGCCAGCTTGGCGTTGTTGATCATGATCTGGACGATGACCTCGACCTGCCGCTCGTTCAGCCCGGCCAGCGCGCTGCCCCGGCGGTTCAGGACCTCGGCGACCTCGGCGTAGGTGATCTCCCGGTCGCCCAGCTCGTCCGGGTCCACGTCGAGCACGCCGACGAGCACGTCCCGCACGGTGGGCACCGGTTCCTCCTCGAAGCGCACGTCCTTGACCGGGTACGCGTCGAGGACGGCCAGCAGGGCGGTCCGCTCACCGCGCGCCTGCAGTTCGCAGGCGAGCGCGTGGGCGATCAGCCCGCCGGCGGACCAGCCGAGCAGCAGGTACGGACCCTCCGGCTGGATCTTCTGGACGTGGTCGGCGTAGTCGGACGCCATCTCCTCGTAGGAGGTGGGCAGCGGCTCGGGCCGGCCGAGGCCGCGTGCCTGGAGGGCGTAGACCGGGTGCTGCGGGCCGAGGTGGTTGAGCAGCCCGCTGTAGGACCAGCTGATGCCGCCACCGGGGTGGACGCAGAACAGCGGCGTCCGCGTCCCGGTCGAGCGCAGGGGCAGCAGTACGTCCAGCGCGTCTTCCGGGTTGTTCATGGCCAGGCGTTCGGTGAGCCCGGCCACGGTCGGCGCCTCGAACAGCATGCGCAGTCTCAGCTCCAGGCCAAGGGTCTCGCGGACCCGGGAGGCCAGCCGGGCGGCGAGCAGCGAGTGGCCGCCCAGGTCGAAGAAGCCGTCGTCGATGCCGACCTGCTCCCGGCCGAGGACTTCGGCGAAGAGGCCGCACAGCAGTTGCTCCTGCGGTGTCCGCGGACCGCGGCCGCCGTCCGAAGCCCCGTAGTCGGGGGCGGGCAGCGCGGCCCGGTCGAGCTTGCCGTTGGCGGTCAGCGGCAGCGCCTGAACGGTGACGAACGCCGCCGGCACCATGTAGTCGGGGAGTTCGCGGCGCAGTCGGCCGGACAGTTCGGCGGGCTCGGGCGTGCTCTGCAGGGCGGGCACCAGATAGGCGACCAGCCGCTTGTCCCCCGGCCGGTCCTCGCGGGCGACGACGGCCGCCTGGGCGACGCCGGGGCAGCCCGCGAGGACGGCCTCGATCTCTCCGGGCTCGATCCGCAGACCGCGCAGCTTGACCTGGTGGTCGACGCGTCCGGCGAACTCCAGCGTGCCGTCGGGAAGCCACCAGGCGAGGTCGCCGGTGCGGTACATGCGGCTCCCGGCCGGACCGTACGGGTCGGCGGTGAAGCGCTCCGCCGTGAGGCCGGGCCGGCCGAAGTAGCCGCGGGCCACGCCCGTTCCCGCGAGGTACAGCTCACCGACCATGCCCGTCGGCACCGGCCGCAGCCGGTCGTCGAGCACATAGGCGCGCATGTTCGCCATCGGTGCGCCGATCGGCACGGTCGCGGCGCTCTCGGAGAGCTCACGCACCGGGTGGCAGGTGGCCAGGGTGGTGGCCTCGGTGGGGCCGTAGCCGTTGACCACCTGGATGGCGGGGCAGGCGGCCCGGACGCGGGCGGCGGCGGCCGGAGAGACGACGTCGCCGCCGGTCCAGACCTCGCGCACCCCGGCGAGCAGCCCCGGGCGCTCCTCGGCGACCAGCCGGAACAGTCCGGCGGTCAGCCACAGCCCGGTCACCCCGTGCGTGGTGATCGTGTGCTGGAGCAGGTCGAGGTCGAGCCGCTCGGGCGGGGCGACCACGACCCGGCCGCCGTTGAGCAGCGGGACCCAGAGTTCGTAGGTCGAGAGGTCGAAGGCGGTCGGGGAGTGCATCAGCACCCGCTCGTGGCCGCCGCCGCGCCACTCGGGGCTCAGCGCGTGACCCACCACGTCCCGGTGGGTGACGGCCACGCCCTTCGGACGTCCGGTCGAACCGGAGGTGTACATGATGTACGCCAACTGGTCCTCACGGCAGGCCACATCGACCCGGTCCGAGGTGTCCGGCTCGGAGTGCACCAGGGCGGTGAGCACCTCCTCGGTGAGCACGAGGGCGGCTCCGCTCTCCCGCAGGATCAGTTCGATCCGGGAGGAGGGGAAGCGCGAGTCGAGCGGTACGTAAGCGCCGCCGGCCTTGATGATCGCGAGGATCGCCACGACCAGCTCCGCCGAGCGGTTCATCAGGACCGCGACCGGCGTTTCGGGCCGCACGCCCTGGCGGATCAGCGCCTTCGCCAGCCGGTCCGCCCGCAGGTCGAGTTCCGCGTAGGTCAGCTCGGTACCGCCCGCGACGACCGCCACCGCGTCCGGGGTGGCCCGCACCTGGCGGGCGAAGAGCGCCGGCACGGGGGCCGACGGCAGCTCCGCGGCCGTGTCGTTCACCTCGTGCAGCAGCCGGTGGCGTTCCTCGTCGGACATGAGGTCGATCCGGCTGATCGGAAGGTCGGGGTCGGCGACCGCCGCGCGCAGCAGACGGGTCCAGCGCTCGAACAGCAGCTCCACGGTAGAAGCGTCGAAGAGGTCGGTGGCGTACTCCACGGCGCCCGCCAGACCGTCGGCGCCGCCGTCCGGGCGGAACTGTTCGGCCAGGCTGAACGTCAGGTCGACCCGCGAGGTCCCGGTCGGGGCCGCCACGTGGCCCGTCTCCAGCCCCGGCAGGGCGAAGGCGCCGACCGGCGCGTTCTGCAGGGCCAGCATGACCTGGAACAGCGGGTGGTGGGCGAGCGACCGCACCGGGTTGGCCACCTCGACCAGGTGCTCGAACGGCACGTCCTGGTGGTCGTAGGCGGCCAGCGCCTTCTGCCGCACCCGGCCGAGCAGGTCGGCGAACGCGGGGTCGCCCCCGGTGTCGGTGCGCAGGACCAGGGTGTTGACGAAGAAGCCGACGAGATCGTCCAGGGCCTGGTCGGTACGGCCGGCGATCGGGCTGCCGACGGGGATGTCCGTGCCGGCGCCGAGCCGGGTGAGCAGGGCGGCGAGGCCCGCTTGCAGCACCATGAACATGCTGGCGCCGCGTGCGGTGGCCAGCTCGCGCAGGGCCTGGTGCAGTTCGGGGTCGATCCGGACCACGACCCGGTCGCCCCGCTGGGAGGCCACCGGCGGCCGGGGCCGGTCGGAGGGCAGCTGCACCTGCTGCGGGATTCCCGCCAGCTCGTCCTTCCAGTAGGTGAGTTGCCGGGCGAACAGGCTCTCCGGGTCGTCGGCGTCGCCGAGCAGGTCGCGCTGCCAGCGGGTGTAGTCGGCGTACTGCACCGGCAGCGGGGACCACGGGGGTTCCTCGCCCCGGCAGCGCGCCGCGTAGGCCGTCGCGAGGTCGCCGGAGAGCGGTCCCATCGACCAGCCGTCGGCGGCGATGTGGTGCACCACGACCAGGAGTACGTGCCGGTCGGGGGCGAGCGCGAACAGCTCGGCCCGGACCGGCGGCTCCCCGGCCAGGTCGAACCCGCGCCCGGCCGCTTCGGCCAGCCGCTCGGCCAGCCGAGCCTCGTCGACCTCGGTCACCGGGAGCGCCGGGTGCGCCTGCCCGGTGTCCAGGACGACCTGGTACGGGACACCGTCGGTCTCGCGGAAGACGGTCCTCAGGCTCTCGTGCCGGCCGATCACGTCGGTGAGCGCGGTGTGCAGGGCAGAGCGGTCGAGGTCGCCGGTCAGGCTGAGCGCGAGCGGCATGTTGTAGGTGGCGCTCGGCCCGTCCATCCGGTGCAGGAACCACAGGCGGCGCTGGGCGAAGGACAGCTCGACCCGCTCGGGGCGGGGGCGGGCGGTCAGCGCGGGCCGCGCAGCTCCGGACCCGTCCAGGCGGGCCGCCAGCGCGGCCACGGTCGGGGTCTCGAAGAGGGTCCGGACCTCCAGCTCGGCGCCGAGGGTCGCCCGGACCCTGGACGCCAGGCGGGTCGCCAGGAGCGAGTGCCCGCCGAGGTCGAAGAAGCTGTCCTCGACCCCGACCTGTGCCAGCCCGAGCACCTCGGCGAACAGTTCGGCGAGGAGCTGCTCCTGCGGGGTGCGCGGTGCCCGCCCGGCCACGGTGGCGCCGAGGTCGGGGGCGGGCAGTGCGCGGCGGTCGAGCTTGCCGCTGGCCGTCAGCGGCAGCGCGTCCAGCGCCACGAACGCCGAGGGGACCAGGTAGTCGGGCAGTCGCCCGCGCAGCCAGTCGCGGAGTTCGCCGAGGAGTGCGCCGGTCCCCCGGCCGCCGGTCGGGCGGTTGGTCAGCGAGGAGAGCGCCCTGCCGCCGGCCCCGGCGGGCCGGTACGGCTCGACCGGCGAGCCGACGAGCGTCCGCGGGTCGGCGAAGACGACGTCCACGGCGTCGTCCTGGGTTGCCGACCAGGTGACGGCCACCGTACGGCCGAACTCCCGCCCGAGGGCGTGGAACTCCTCCGGGTCGGGGAGACCGCTCTCCTCGGAGGTGTCCTCGGGGGAGTGCAGCCGCTCCAGCAGCTCCGCGAGCTCCGGACCTCCGTCCTGCACCGCCCTGGCCAGGGCGGCCTCCCGCACCACGCGCCGGTTCGGCACCCCGGTGATCCGCAGCACCTCGGCGGACGGCCGGGCGAGCAGCTCGCGCAGCTCGGCCGCCGCGGCGATCTGCCGCCCCCAGATCAGCTCGACGGACCGGCTCGGGTCCATCGGGGCGGCCGGAGCCCTGTGCAGCGTCACGTCGTAGCGGTAGCGGGACAGCTCGTTGTGGTGCCGGCCCCGCTTGACCTCCACGGCCACCGCGCCGATGTCCGTGCCGTGGTTGCGCAGTTCGGCGAAGAAGTCCGGGTCGACCAGGAGTTCCTTCTCCACTCTGACGGCCTGCTCCACCGCCCGGCGCACGGCGGCGGGGTCGGTACCGTCGCCGGTCCGGTGCAGTTGGACGGCGGTGGCCAGCGGTCGCAGCAGCCGCAGGTTGCGGACGTCACCGATGAAGAGCGCGCCGCCGGGGACGAGCAGCCCCATCAGCTTGCCGATCACGTCGGCGAGGTAGTCGGCGGACGGGAAGTACTGGACCACCGAGTTGATCACGATGGTGTCGAACTCCCCGACGGGCAGACCGTCGGTGTCGTGCGCCGGACGGGTCTGGAGCACCACACGGCCGGCCAGCCGCTCCTCTCCCGCCACTTGGGCGGTCAGGGCGTCGATCGCGGTGGCGGAGAAGTCGGTCGCCCAGTAGGTCTCGCAGTGGGGCGCGACCTGCGAGAGCAACAGGCCCGTACCGACGCCGACTTCCAGCACCCGGCGCGGGTGCAGGGCGAGAATGCGGGCCACGGTGGCGTCCCGCCACTCCCGCATGTGCTCGACCGGAATCGGGCCGGCGTCGTAACTGCTGTTCCAGCCCACGAAGTTGTGGCCGAAGGCAGCTTCCTCCGGGGTGATGGGCAGGGCGTCGTAGATGTCCTGCCACTCGCCCACGTGGTCGGCTTCCAGCCCACTGTCGCGGGTCCCGTCCTGGTGCGGCACGACGTAGCCGACGAGCCGGTCCTCCTGGGCCACGACGGCGGCCCGGGCGACGGCGGGGTGTTCGGCCAGCGCGGCCTCGACCTCGCCGGGCTCGACCCGGAAGCCGCGTACCTTCACCTGGTCGTCGGCGCGGCCGGCGTACTCCAGCTGGCCGTCGGCGCGCCTGCGCACCAGGTCGCCGGTGCGGTACATGCGCTCACCCGGTGAGAACGGGGAGGCGACGAACCGCCCCGAGGTCAGGCCCGGCCGGTTCAGGTATCCCCGGGCGAGTCCCGCACCCGCGACGTACAGCTCACCCGTGACGCCCGTCGGAACCGGACGCAGCCGGTCGTCGAGCACGTAGACGCGGGCGTTGGCGATCGGCCGGCCGATCGGGGGTACGCCGGCCGCCGGGGAGAGCGGGTCGCTCATGGTCGCGCACACGGTCGTCTCGGTCGGACCGTACGCGTTGATCATCCGGCGTCCGGGAGCCCAGCGTGCCACCAGCTCCGGCGGGCACGCCTCGCCCGCCACCACCAGCGTCGACGCGGTGACCTCGCCGTCCGGCACGGCGGCGAGGACGGAGGGGGGCACGGTCACGTGGGTGACGCCAAGAGCCGGATCGGTCAGTGCGGCAAGCGGCTCGGCCGCGGGGGGCAGCACCAGGGCCGCGCCGCGGAGCAGGGCGGTGAAGATCTCCGAGACCGACGCGTCGAAGCTGGGCGAGGCGAACTGGAGGACTCGGCTGCCGGGTTCGATCGCGAAGCGCTCGATCTGTCCGGCGACCAGGCTCGCCACACCGCCGTGGCCGACCACGACGCCCTTGGGGCGCCCGGTCGAGCCCGAGGTGTAGATCACGTAGGCCGGGTGCCGCACATCGAGCGCGACCTGCGGGTCGGACTCCGGCCAGTCGCCCTCGGCCACCATGGCGGGGTCGTCGACCACCACCGCCGGACGGGAGTCCGCCAGCATGAAGGAGATCCGCGACCGCGGATACGCCGGGTCCACCGGCAGATACGCCGCCCCGGCCTTCAGCACGCCCAGGACCGCGACCACCGACTCCACCGACCTCGGCAGAGCCACCGCCACGACCCGCTCCGGACCGACCCCCCGAGCGATCAACGCATGCGCGAACCGGTTCGCCCGCACATTAAGTTGACGATACGTCAACTCCTGCTTGCCGCAGACCAGAGCGACCGCGTCCGGTGTCAGGGCGACTTGTGCCGCGAAGGCCTGCGGCAGCGGGACGGTGGCCACGTCCCGGGCAGTCGCGTTGTCCTGTTCGAGCAGCCGGTGCCGCTCGCCGGTGTCGAGAAGGTCGATGTCTCCGACGGCCCGCTCCGGGTCGGCGGTGACGGCCTCCAGCAGGAGCGTCCAGCGCCGGACCAGGGAGGCGACCGTCGCGTGGTCGAACAGGCCGGTGGCGTACTCGACCGCGCCGACGATTCCGGCCGGGTTCCCGTCCGGACCGAACTGCTCGACCATGCTCACGCCGAGGTCGAACTTGGCGGTTTTGGTCGCGACCGCGTAGGTGGCGACGTCCAGGCCGGGCAGGTCGAACCGGCCCATGGGGGCGTTCTGCACGGCCAGGACGGTCTGGAAGAGCGGGTGGTGGGAGAGGGAGCGGGACGGGTTCAGCGCCTCCACCAGATGCTCGAACGGCACGTCCTGATGCGCGTACCCCGACAACGCCGTCTCCCGCACCCGGCCCAGCAGCTCCGAGAAACTCGGATCACCACTCGTATCGGTCCGCAACACCAGCGTATTGACGAAGAACCCGACCAGATCGTCCAACGCCTCATCCGTACGCCCCGCGATCGGACTCCCGATCGCGATGTCCGTACCCGCACCCAACCGCGTGTACAACGCCGCCAACGCCGCCTGCAGCACCATGAACAGGCTCGTCCCGGTCTTCTGCGCCAACTTCACCAGGGAGATGTGCAGTTCGGCGTCGAGCTCCAGGCCGATGTGGTCTCCGCGCCATCCGGCGACCGCGGGGCGCGGCCGGTCGGTGGGCAGTCGGAGCAGCTCCGGCAGGCCGGACAGCTGCCGCTTCCAGTAGGCGAGCTGCTCGGCGAACCGGCTCTCCGGGTCGGCGGGGTCCCCGAGCAGCTCGCGCTGCCACAGGGTGTAGTCGGCGTAGCTCACCGGCAGGGCCGGCTGGTTCGCCGTACGCCCCTCGCAGCGGGCCGCGTACGCCTCGGCCAGGTCGCGGGCGAGTGGTCCGGTGGACCAGCCGTCGGCGGCGATGTGGTGCATGACCAGCAGCAGCACGTGCTCGTCCGGTGCGACGGCGAACAGCTCGGCGCGCAGCGGCGGCTCGGTCGCCAGATCGAAGGGCTGCCGGGCGGACTCGGCGAGGCGCTCGGGCAGTTCGGCCGGGGTCACCTCGGCCGGCCGGGCCGGGAGGCGGACCGCGGCGGTGTCCAGTACGTGCTGGCAGGGTACTCCGCCGACTTCGGGGAACACCGTCCGCAGGCTCTCGTGCCGGGCCACCACGTCGGCGAGCGCCCGGTCCAGCGCGGCACGGTCGAGAGTTCCGGTCAGCCGCAGCGCCAGCGGGATGTGGTACGTCGCGGCGGCGGCGTCCATGCGGTGCAGGAACCAGAGCCGCCGTTGGGCGAAGGACAGCGGCACGGTTCCGGGCCGCTCGTACGCGGTCAGGGCGGGGCGTGCCCGGCCGGCCCCGGTCAGGGCCTCGGCGAGACCGGCCACGGTGGGCGTCTGGAAGAGTGCGCGCAGTCCGAGCTCCACGCCGAGCACCGAGCGCACCCTGGCGACCAGCCGGGTGGCGAGCAGGGAGTGCCCGCCCAGGGCGAAGAAGTCGTCGTCGGCCGAGACCTTCGGCACGTCCAGCACTTCGGCGAACAGCCCGGCGAGGATCTGCTCCTGCGGGGTGCGCGGCATCCGCCCGCCGCCCTCGGGAGCGGATTCGGGTGCGGGCAGCGCCGCCCGGTCCAGCTTCCCGTTCGGCGTCGACGGCAACGTGTCCCTCACCATGAGGACGGACGGCACCAGGTAGTCCGGCAGGCGCTCGCGCAGGTGCGCCGCCAGCTCCGCGGGGCGGACGGCCAGGTGGGGACGGGTCGCCACGTAGCCGACGAGCCGGTCGTCGCGGGCCACGACGGCGGCCTGGGCGACGGCGGGGTGTTCGGCCAGCGCGGCCTCGACCTCGCCGGGCTCGACCCGGAAGCCGCGTACCTTCACCTGCTGGTCGGCGCGGCCGACGTACTCCAGTGCGCCGTCGGCACGGCGTCGTACCAGGTCGCCGGTACGGTACATCCGCGCACCGGCCGGCCCGAACGGACAGGCGGTGAACCGTCCCGAGGTCAGACCGGGCCGGTTCAGGTAGCCGCGTGCCAGACCAGGCCCTGCAACGTACAACTCGCCTTCCACACCGGGGGGTACGAGGCGCAGCCGGTGGTCCAGCACGTAGACCCGGAAGCCCGCGACCGGCCGTCCGATCGGCGGGACGCCCGAACCCGTGGAGAGCGGGTCGCTCATGGTCGCGCACACGGTCGTCTCGGTCGGACCGTACGCGTTGATCATCCGGCGTCCCGGCGCCCAGCGCGCCACCAGCTCCGGCGGGCACGCCTCGCCCGCCACCACCAGGGTGGTGGCCGTGATGTCGGCGGCGTCCAGCGCGGCCAGCGCCGAGGGCGGCAACGTCACATGGGTGACGCCGATCCGGTGGTCGGTCAGCGCGTCCAGCGGGGTCTCGGCCGGGGCCAGGACAAGGGCGGCGCCACTGAGCAGGGCGCTGCAGAGGTCCCAGAAGGACGCGTCGAAGCTGGGCGAGGCGAACTGGAGGACCCGGCTGCCCGGCTTCACGCCGAGCCGGTCCATCTGCGCGCCCACCAGGCCGGGGACACCGGCGTGGCTCACCGCGACGCCCTTGGGGCGCCCGGTCGAGCCCGAGGTGTAGATCACGTAGGCCGGGTGCCGCACATCGAGCGCGACCTGCGGGTCGGACTCCGGCCAGTCGCCGTCGGCCACCATGGCGGGGTCGTCGACCACCACCGCCGGACGGGAGTCCGCCAGCATGAAGGAGATCCGCGACCGCGGATACGCCGGGTCCACCGGCAGATACGCCGCCCCGGCCTTCAGCACGCCCAGGACCGCGACCACCGACTCCACCGACCTCGGCAGAGCCACCGCCACGACCCGCTCCGGACCGACCCCCCGCGCGATCAACGCATGCGCGAACCGGTTCGCCCGCACATCAAGTTGACGATACGTCAACTCCTGCGTGCCGCAGACCAGAGCGAGCGCGTCCGGTGTCAGGGCGACTTGTGCCGCGAACAGCTCGGGCAGGCTCGCAGCCGGTGCCGGGTCCTGGACCGCGGGCAGCAGTTCGCCGCGTTCCTCGGCGGAGAGCAGATCGATCCCGCCGATCGGGCGCTCGGGCGCGGCGGCGACCGCGGCCAGCAGCCTGGTCAGCCTGGTGGCCAGAAGCTCGACCGTCGGGCGGTCGAACAAGTCGGTGCTGTACTCGACCGCACCACCGAGCCCGGCCGGCACCCCGTCGGGCCCGTATTCCTCCGCGAACCCGAAGGTCAGGTCGAGCCGGGCCGTCCCGGTGAGCACGGCCATCCCGGAGACCTGGAGGCCCGGCAGTTCGAAGTCGCCGCCCGGCGCGTTCTGCACGACCAGCCCGGTCTGGAAGAGCGGGTGGTGGGAGAGGGAGCGGGACGGGTTCAGCGCCTCCACCAGATGCTCGAACGGCACGTCCTGATGCGCGTACCCCGACAACGCCGTCTCCCGCACCCGGCCCAGCAGCTCCGAGAAACTCGGATCACCACTCGTATCGGTCCGCAACACCAGCGTATTGACGAAGAACCCGACCAGATCGTCCAACGCCTCATCCGTACGCCCCGCGATCGGACTCCCGATCGCGATGTCCGTACCCGCACCCAACCGCGTGTACAACGCCGCCAGCGCGGCCTGCAGCACCATGAACAGGGTCGCACCCGATCGCCGCGCCAAATCCACCAGTCGGGCGTGCAGTTCGGCGTCGATCCGGAGCTGCGTCAGGTCGCCGCCGTACGACATGACGGCGGGGCGCGGCCGGTCGGTGGGCAGGGAAAGCTGTTCGGGCAGCCCGGCCAGCGCCTGCTTCCAGTAGCCGACCTGACGGGTGAACAGGCTGTCGGCGTCGTGCTCGTCGCCCAGGATCTCGTGCTGCCACAGCGTGTAGTCGGCGTAACTCACCGGCAGCGGCGGCCAGGTCGGCGCCTCGCCTGCCTGCCTGGTGGTGTAGGCGGTGGCCAGGTCGCGGGCGAGCGGGCCCATGGACCAGCCGTCCCCGACGATGTGGTGCATGACCAGCAGCAGCACGTGCTCGTCCGGTGCTACGGCGAACAGCTCGGCCCGAAGCGGCACTTCCTTGGTCAGGTCGAAACCGCGCACCGCCGATTCCCGGAGCAGGGCACGTACTTCCCCCTCCGCGGCCGTGCGCACGGTCAGCGGGAGGGCGACCTCGGCGGTGTCGAGCACTCTCTGGCGCGGGATGCCGCCCGTGTGCGGGAAGACCGTGCGCAGGGTCTCGTGCCGGGTCACGACGTCCACGAGCGCGGCGCTCAGCGCGGCCCGGTCGAGGTCGCCGGTCAGCCGCAGGGCCAGCGGCATGTGATACGTGGCGCTCGGCGCCCCGAACTGCTGGAGGAACCAGAGCCGGCGTTGGGCGAACGACAGCGGCATCGGTTCGCTGCGGGGCCTGGGCACCAGCGCCCGCCGCGCGGTTGTGGCCTCGTGCAGTCCCGCCGCCATCCCTGCGGGTGTCGGGCTCCGGAACAGGGCGCGCAGCTCGACCTCGACCCCGAGGGTCGCCCGGACCCGCGAGACCAGCCGGGTGGCGAGCAGGGAGTGCCCGCCCAGCGCGAAGAAGTCCTCGTCGACCCCGACCCGGGCGAGGCCCAGCACCTCGGCGAACAGCTCGCAGAGGATCTGCTCCTGGGGCGTGCGCGGAGCACGGCCGCCCGCGGGCGTGACGGGCTCCGGGGCGGGCAGGGCCGCCCGGTCCAGCTTGCCGTTCGGGGTCAGCGGCAGCGCGTCCAGCAGGATGAACGCGGACGGCACCATGTACGCGGGCACCCGGTCGCGCAGGTACGCCGCGAGCGCCCCGGAGGTCGTCCCGGTCCCGTCCGAGGGAACGACCCAGGCGACGAGCCGGTCCTCCCGTGCCAGCACCGCGACCTGGGCGACGCCCGGGTGCTCGGTGAGCTGGGCCTCGATCTCGCCGGGCTCGATCCGGAACCCGCGCACCTTGACCTGGTGGTCGATCCGGCCGGCGAATTCCAGCTCGCCGTCGGCGCGCCAGCGCACCAGGTCGCCGGTACGGTACATCCGCGTACCGGCCGGGCCGTACGGGTCGGCGACGAAGCGTCCGGCGCTCAGGCCGGGACGGTTCAGGTAGCCGCGGGCCAGCTGGGCGCCCGCGAGGTAGAGCTCTCCCGTCACACCGGGGGCGACCGGCCGCAGGGCCTGGTCCAGCACGTAGGCGCGGCAGTTGGCGATCGGGCGGCCGATCGGCACCGGCTGCGGGCAGTCGGCGGGGTCGGCCGGCAGCGGATAGGCGGTGATCACATGGGTCTCGGCGGGCCCGTAGTGGTTGTGCAGTTCCCGGCCCGGCCGGCGGGCCCGGAAGCGGCGTACGGCACTCCCCAGTCGCATCGCCTCTCCGGCCTGCGCGACCAGTCGCAGGTGCGGCAGGTCGAGACCCGACTCCTCGGCGGCTTCGGCCAGCGCCTCGATCACCAGGTTGGGCGCGAACAGCTCCTCGACCCGGTGCCGGTCCAGCCAGTGGGCGAACAGTTCGGCGCTGCGGCGCTGCTCCTCGGTCGGCACCACCAGGGTCTTGCCGTACAGCAGTGCGGAGAGCATCTCCTGCACCGAGACGTCGAAGCTGATCGCCGTGAACTGCGCGGTACGTGTGCCGGGTCCGCCGCCGACGGCCCGGTGGTGCCAGGCCAGCAGGTTCAGCAGTCCGCCGGCGGGCATCATCACGGCCTTGGGCCGGCCGGTGGAACCGGAGGTGTAGATGACGTAGGCCGGGTGCCGGTCGTCCACCGGGACGGCCGGATCGTGCTCCGGCAGCGGGCCCGGGGGTGTGACGGCTGCGAGGTCGTCGAGCACCACGGCCGGACGGGCGTCCCGCAGCATGTACTCGATGCGGACGGCCGGGTAGTCCGGGTCGACCGGGAGGTACGCCGCGCCCGTCTTGAGCACCGCGAGGACGGCGATCACCAGCTCGGCCGAGCGCGGCAGCCGCAGGGCGACCACCTGCTCCGGGCCCACGCCGCGCGCGATCAGCGCATGGGCGAGGCGGTTCGCCCGGCGGTTCAGCTCGCGGTAGGTCAGCACGGCGTCCTCGAACAGCACCGCCGGGGCGTCCGGGGTCTCCCGGACCCGCGCCTCGAAGAGCGCGGGCAGGGTGGTGTCGGGCAGCCGGCAGGCGGTGTCGTTGCGGCCGACCAGCAGCTCACGGCGCTCCTCGGCGGTGAGGACGTCGATCCGGCTCAGCGGACGCTCCGGCTCGGCGACCACGGCCGCGAGCAGCCGCAGCCAGCGGGCGACCAGTGTCTCGACCGTGGCGGGGTCGAAGAGGTCGGTGCTGTACTCGACGCGGCCGACGATGCCCTCGGCGGCGCCCGTACCGCCGCGTTCCAGCAGGTGGAAGCCGAGGTCGAACATGGCCGTGGGCGTCCGCACGAGGACGATCTCGGTGTCCAGACCGCTCAGCGCGAACTCGGCGCGGGGCACGTTCTGCAGCGCGAGCAGCACCTGGAACAGCGGCTGGCGGGCGAGCGAACGGGCCGGGTTGAGGGCCTCGACGACGTGGTCGAACGGCAGGTCCTGGTGCGCGTAGGCGCCGAGCGCGCCCTCCCGGACCCGTTCCAGCAGCCCGGCGAAGGACGGGTCGCCGCCGGTGTCCGTACGGAGGACCAGCGTGTTGACGAAGAACCCGACGAGGTCGTCCAGCGCCTGGTCGGTCCGGCCGGCGATGAGGCTGCCGATCGGGATGTCCGTGCCCGCGCCGAGCTTCTCCAGCAGCGAGGCCAGGGCGGCCTGCAGCACCATGTACACGCTGGCGCCGTGCCGGCGGCCCAGCCTGATCAGCCCCGCGTGGAGTTCGGCGTCCAGTTCGATCGCCAGGTGGCCGCCTTCGTAGGACGGCGTGGCGGGGCGGTGGCGGTCGGCGGGGAGCCGGATCTGCTCGGGCAGGTCCGCGAGCGTCCGGGTCCAGTAGGCCGTCTGACGTGCCGACAGGCTTTCCCGGTCGGCCGGTTCACCGAGCAGCCCCTGCTGCCAGAGGGTGTAGTCGGCGTACTGCACCGGCAGGGGCGCCCACTGCGGCTCCTCGCCGCGGCGGCGTGCCGCGTAGGCGGTGGCGAGGTCGGCGGCGAGCGGGCCCAGCGACCAGCCGTCGCCGGCGATGTGGTGCATCACCAGGAGCAGCACGTGCTCGTCGGCCGAGATTTCGAACACCTGGGCACGCAGCGGTGGTTCGGTCGCGATGTCGAATCCGCGGGCCACCGCCCCGGCCAGCAGTCCGGGCAGGTCCGATGCGTCGGCCCGGGTGACCGGCACCTCCGGGTGCGCTGCCCCTGGCGCGAACACCTGCTGGTAGGGCACGCCGTCCGCACTCGGGAAGACCGTGCGCAGGGTCTCGTGGCGGTCGGCGAGGTCGCCCAGCGCCGCTTCGAGTGCCGCCAGGTCCAGCGTCCCCGAAAGCCGCCAGGCGAGCGGCATGTTGTAGACCGAGTCCGCGCCCTCCAGTTGGCGCAGGAACCAGAGCCTGCGCTGGGCGGACGACAGGGGTACCCGCTCGGGCCGCTCACTCCGCTCCAGGGCGAGCCGGGCCCGGTCCGCGCCGCCGAGCCCGGCGGCCAGTCCTGCCACGGTCGGTGTACGGAAGAGGGTGCGCAGGGGCAGCTCCACGCCCAGCGTCGCACGGACCCTGGCCACCAGCCGGGTGGCGAGCAGGGAGTGCCCGCCGAGGTCGAAGAAGTCGTCGTCGGCGCCGACCCGGGGCACTCCCAGCACCTCGGCGAACAGCCCGGCGAGCACCTGCTCCTGCGGGGTGTGCGGTGCCCGTCCGGTCGGCGTCGCGATGCTCTCGGGCTCGGGCAGCGCACGCCGGTCGACCTTGCCGTTGGTGTTCAGCGGCAAGGTGTCGAGGGAGACGAACGCAGTCGGCACCATGTGGTCCGGCAGCCGCTCGCGCAGGTACGCGCGCAGGTCCTCGGGCCGGAGCTCCGCCCCGGTGACGGGCACCGGATAGGCGACCAGCCGGGAGTCCTGTGCGCGGTCCTGCCGGACGATCACGGCGGCGCGCGCGACGTGCGGGTGGCCGGTGAGGACCGCCTCGATCTCGCCGAGTTCGATCCGGTATCCACGGACTTTGACCTGGTCGTCGGTACGGCCGAGGAACTCCAGGTTCCCCTCTCCGTTCCACCGGGCCAGGTCGCCCGTGCGGTACATCCGCGAACCGCCGGCACCGAACGGGTCGGCCACGAACCGGCCCGCGGTCAGACCCGGGCGGTTCAGGTAACCGCGCGCCAGACCCGCGCCCGCGATGTACAGCTCACCCGCCACACCGGCCGGCACCGGCCGCAACGCGGCATCGAGCACGTACAGCCGAGCTCCGCCCATGGGCCGGCCGATCACCTGATGCGGGCTGGAGTCGAGTGCCGCGACGACCGAGTCCACCGTGCACTCGGAGGGCCCGTAGTAGTTCAGGGAGGTCACCCCGTCCGCGGCCCGCAGCCGCTCCCACAGCTGCTCGGGGACGGTCTCGCCGCCCAGCCCGACCAGGGCGGGACGCCAGTCGGGGTTGTCCAGCAGGCCGTTCTCGACGAGGAGTTGAAGATAGGACGGGGTGCCTCCGACGGTGTCCAGTCCGGACCGGGCCGCGTAGTCGAGGTAGGCCCGCGGATCGGACCTGGTCGCCTCGTCCAGGACGTGCAGTTCGTGGCCGGCGAAGAGGGCGATCAGCTGGTCGAGGGAGGCGTCGAAGGACACGGACGTGGTCAGCCCGACCCGCATCCGCTTCTTCGCGCGGAAGACCAGGGGAAGTTGGTTGGCGAACAGGTTGAGGAGGCCGCCGTGGGTCGCCACCACGCCCTTGGGCGTTCCCGTGGAGCCCGAGGTGTAGATGACGTACGCGGGATGCTCCGGACCGACCGGCACCATCGGGTCCGCCACCGGGCAACCCGCCAACAACTCAGCGGTCCCCGGCCCGTCCACCACCAACCGGCCGACCGGACCCTCGGGCAACCGGCCACCCGTCCCCACATCCGTCACCAACAGAACCGGACCGGCGTCCTCCAGCAGATACGCGATCCGCGCCGCCGGATACTCCGGATCCACCGGCACGTACGCCGCACCCGACTTCAACACCGCGAGAATCGCCACCACCAACTCGGCCGACCTCGGCAACGCCACCGCCACCAACCGCTCAGGACCCGCACCCCGAGCGACCAACGCATGCGCCAGACGATTCGCCCGCGCATCCAACTCCGCGAACGTCAACGACACATCCGGACCCACCACCGCACACACATCCGGAACCTCACGCACCCGGGCCCGGAACAACTCCAACAGGCTGTCGCCGGGCACCCCGGACTCCGGGTCCGTGCCCGTCCCCAGGGCCGCCAACGCGCGGTTCTCGTCCGCGGTGAGCAGATCGATCCCGCTGAGCCTGAGTCGCGGATCGGCGACCGCCGCGCGGAGCAGCCGTTCCAGCCGCCCGACCATCGTCGCGACGGCGGGCGGGTCGTACAGATCGGTGGTGTACTCGACGGACCCGTCGATCCCGTCCGGGGAGCCGTCCTCCGCGAGCCGCTCGGACAGGGTGAAGATCAGGTCGAGCTTGGCCGTGGTCGAGGCCGACGGCAGGTCCTCGACGCGCAGCCCCTCCGGCGCGAAGTCGGCCCGGGGCGCGTTCTGCAGCACCAGCATGACCTGGAACAGCGGGTGGTGCGCCAGCGACCGGGACGGGTTGAGGACCTCGACCAGGTACTCGAACGGCAGGTCCTGGTGGGCGTACCCGGCCAGCGCCGTGTCCCGGACCCGGCCCAGCAGTTCGGCGAACGTCGGATCGCCGGACGTGTCGGTGCGGAACACCAGGGTGTTGACGAAGTAGCCGACCAGTTCGTCCTGCGCCTGGTCGGTCCGCCCGGCGACGGGGCTGCCGACCGGAATGTCGTCACCCGCGCCGAGCTTGCTCAGCAGCGCCGCGAGCGCCGCCTGGAGGACCATGAACAGACTGGTCCCGTGCGCGCGGGCGAGTTCGCGGAGACCGCGGTGCAGCCCGGCGTCCAGCCCGGTGCTCACGGAAGAGCCCCGGTGGGTGGCGATCGCCGGGCGGGGGCGGTCGGTGGGCAGCTGGAGGCACTCCGGGAGACCTGCCAGTTGCCGGGCCCAGTACTCCGCGTGGCCGGCGAAGAGACTCTCCAGGTCGGCGGCGTCGCCGAGCAGCTCGTGCTGCCACAGGGTGTAGTCCGCGTACTGCACCGGCAGGGGTGCCCACCGCGGCGCCTCGCCGCGTCGGCGCGCCGCGTAGGCGGCGGTGAGCCCCCGCGTGAGAGGCCCCAGCGACCAGCCGTCGCCGGCGATGTGGTGGAGCACCATCTGGAAGACGTGCTCGTCCGGGGCGACTTCGAACAGCGAGACCCGCAGGGGCACCTCGGCCGCCAGGTCGAACGGACGGTCCTTCGCCTTCGCCATCAGGGCGGAGAGTCCGGCCCCGGTGGTCCGGTCCACGAGAAGCCGCGGGCGGGCCGCCGCCACGTCCAGCACCCGCTGGTGCGGCGTGCCGTCCACTGCGGGGAAGACCGTACGCAGACTTTCGTGCCGGGCCACCACGTCCGCCACGGCGGCTTCCAGTGCCTGCCGGTCCAGGTCCCCGGAGAGCCGCCAGGCCAGGGAGATGTGGTAGTTCGCGGCTGCTCCCTCCAGCTGGTGCAGGAACCAAAGCCGCCGCTGCGCGAACGACAGCGGGACCATCTCGGGTCGCTCGCGCCGCACCAGGGCGGTCCGCGCGGGGCCTGCGGCCACCAGGGCTGCGGCCAGTCCCGCCGGGGTCGGCGCCTCGAACAGGGTGCGCAGCGGCATCTCCACGCCGAGCGTCGCGCGGATGCGGGCGGCCAGACGGGTGGCGAGAAGGGAGTGTCCGCCCAGGTCGAAGAATCCGTCCTCCACACCGGCGGACGCCACCCCCAGCACCTCCGCGAACAGCTCGCAGAGGATCTGCTCCTGCGGGGTCCGCGGCGCGCGGGAGGTGGCCGCCGGGGCGGTGTCCGGGGCGGGCAGGGCCCGGTGGTCCAGCTTGCCGTTGACGGTCAGCGGCAGCGCGTCCAGCAGGACGAACGCCGACGGCACCATGTACTCCGGCAGCCGTTCGCGCAGGTGCCCGCGCAGCTCGGCTGCTTCGGGGGCGGCACCCCGGACGGGTACCAGGTACGCGACCAGCCGGGTGTCGTCCGCCCGGTCCTGGCGGGCCAGGACCGCGACCTGGGCGACACCGGGGCACACGGCCAGCGCCGCCTCGATCTCGCCGAGTTCGATCCGGAACCCGCGCACCTTCACCTGCTGGTCCGCGCGGCCGACGTAGCGCAGGCCGCCGTCCACCGCACGGCGCACCACGTCGCCGCTGCGGTACATGCGCGATCCCGGCGCTCCGAACGGGTCCGCCACGAACCGGCCCGAGGTCAGGCCAGGACGGTTCAGGTAGCCGCGCGCCAGACCCGGGCCCGCGACGTACAGCTCACCGGGCACGCCCGGGGCCACCGGGCGCAGGCCGTCGTCGAGGACGTACGCCCGCAGGTCGGGGAGGGCCGTGCCGATCCCGCCGGCGGCGGAGCGGTCGAGCGCCGCGTACGTGACGTGCACCGTGGTCTCGGTGATGCCGTACATGTTGACCAGCCGCGGCGCGTCCTCCGGGTGCCTCTCGTACCAGCTCGCCAGCCGCCCGTGCTCCAGCGCCTCGCCGCCGAACACCACCGTGCGCAGGGCGAGTCGGCGGCCGGTCTCCGGCGCCTGGGCGTCCGCCTGCGTCAGCTGGTAAAAGGCGGAGGGCGTCTGGTTGAGCACGGTCACCCGCTCGTCGGCGAGCAGCTCCAGGAACCGGCCGGGCGATCGGCTCGTCTCGTGGTCCACGACCACCAGACGGCCACCGTGCAGCAGCGGGCCCCACAGCTCCCACACCGAGAAGTCGAAGGCGTAGGAGTGGAAGAGGGTCCAGACGTCGTCGGCGGTGAAGCCGAACAGCTCCCGGGTGGTGTCGAACAGGCGCACCACGTTGCGGTGCGGAACGACGACGCCCTTGGGGTTGCCGGTGGAACCGGACGTGTGGATGACGTAGGCGGCATGGCCGGGGTCGAGGGCGATCCCCGGGTCCGTGTCCGGCAGTCCGTCCAGGCCGGTGGTGTCCAGCAGCAGTCGGTCCACGCCTTCGGCGTCGAGCAACTCCCCGGTCCGGCTCGTCGTCACGAGCAGTGTGGGCCGGGTGTCCTGAAGCAGGTAGGCGATGCGGGCGGCAGGGTACTCCGGGTCGACCGGGACGTAGGCCGCACCGGCCTTGAGTACCGCGAGCACCGCCACGACCAGCTCCGCCGAGCGCGGCAGAGCCAGCGCCACCAGCTGCTCCGGCCCCACTCCGCGGCCGATCAGGGCGTGCGCGAGCCGGTTGGCACGGGAGTTCAGCTCGCCGTACGTCAGGGTGGTCGCGCCGTCGCTGAGGGCGGTCGCGGCGGGGTTCGCGCGTACCTGCCGTTCGAAGAGCTCGGGCAGGCCGCTCTCCGCCAGCGCCCCGGGCCGGTCGGCCGGCAGCGCCCCGTCCCGGTCGGTGCCGGCCGGCAGCAGGGCGCGGAGTTCGTCGGCGGAGAGCACGTCCACCTGGCCGATCCGCCGGCCCGGGTCGGCGGCGACGGCGCGCAGCAGCCGCTGCCACCGCTCGACGATCCCGGCGACGGTGGCTTCGTCGAACAGATCGGTGCTGTACTCCACCACGCCCGACAGCCCGTCCCCGTCCGCCTGTTCGGCCAGCACGAAGTTCAGGTCGCACTTGGCCGTCCCGGTCGGGACCAGGTCGGTGGACACCCGCAGACCCGGCAGGTCGAAGGTGCCGAACGGCGCGTTCTGCAGGGTGAGCATGGTCTGGAACAGCGGGTGGTGGGCGAGTGTCCGGGTCGGGTTCAGCGCCTCCACCAGGTGCTCGAACGGCATCTCCTGGTGCGCGTAGGCTTCCAGCGCCCCGGAGCGCACCCGGCCCAGCAGTTCGGTGAACGAGGGGTCCCCGGACAGGTCGGTGCGCAGCACCAGGGTGTTGACGAAGAAGCCGACCAGGTCGTCCAGGGCTTCGTCGGTGCGCCCCGCGATGGGGGTGCCGATGGGCACGTCGGTTCCGGCGCCGAGCTTGCCCAGCAGAGCGGCCAGACCGGCCTGGAGCACCATGAAGAGGCTGGCTCCGCCGTCGTGGGCGAGCCCGCGCAGGGCCTGGTGCAGTTCGGCGTCGATCCGTACCGGCAGCTGGGCACCCCGGTAGGTCATCGCCACGGGCCGGGGCCGGTCGAAGGGAAGCTCGACCTGCTCGGGCAGGCCCGCCAGACGCTCCCGCCAGTGGGCGAGTTGGTTGCTGAGCAGGCTCTCCCGGTCGGCGCCGTCGCCCAGCAGTTCCTGCTGCCAGAGGGTGTAGTCGGCGTACTGGACGGGGAGCGGCGACCACTGCGGCTTCGCTCCCCCGCTGCGGGCCGCGTAGGCGGCCGTGAGGTCGCGCGAGAGCGGCCCGGTCGACCAGCCGTCACCGGCGATGTGGTGCATCACCAGCAGCAGCACGTGCTCGTCGGCGGCGAGGCGGAACAGTTCGGCGCGCAGCGGCGGCTCGTCGGAGAGCTCGAAGCCGCACCGCGCCGCCCGGGCCAGTCCGTCGGTCAGCTCACGTTCGTCGATCTCGGTCATCCGCAGCCGCGGTCGTGCGGCGTCGGCGTCGAGCACCCGCTGCCACGGCACGCCGTCGGAGAGCGGGAAGACGGTACGCAGGCTCTCGTGCCGCTCGACCACGTCCGCGAGGGAGGCTTCCAGGGCGGGCAGGTCCAGGCTTCCCGACAGCCGAAGGGTCAGCGGGATGTTGTAGGTGGCGCTCGGGCCCTCCATCCTGTGCAGGAACCACAGGCGGCGCTGCGCGGAGGAGAGCGGGACCGTGCCGGGCCGCTCGCGCCGCCCCAGTGCCGGGCGCGCCCGGCCGGCGGCGTCCACCGCGGCGGCCAGTTCCGCCACCGTCGGCGCGTCGAAGAGGTCGTGCAGCCTCAGCTCCACGCCCAGCACCGACCGGGCGCGGGCGACCAGCCGGGTGGCGAGCAGGGAGTGGCCGCCGAGGTCGAAGAAGCTGTCGTCCAGGCCGGCTTCGGTGATCCCCAGCACTTCGGCGAACAGTCCCTGGAGCAGGTGCTCGACCGCGGTGCGCGGAGTCCGCCCCGGTGCGGCGGGCAGCTGTCCGGGGGCCGGGAGGGCGCGTCGGTCGAGCTTGCCGTTCGGGGTCAGCGGCAGCGCGTCCAGCACCACGAAGGCGGAGGGCACCATGTACGCGGGCAGCCGCTCCCGCAGGCGGGCCCGCACACCGTCGACGGTGACCGCCTGTCCCTCGGCGGGGACGAGGTACGCGACCAGCCGGGGTTCCTCGTCGGTGCGCACCGTGACGGCGGCGCGCGCGATCTGCGGGTGGCCGGTGAGGACCGCCTCGATCTCGCCGAGTTCGATCCGGTGCCCCCGGACCTTGACCTGGTCGTCGGTGCGGCCGAGGAACTCCAGGTTCCCGTCGGCGTTCCAGCGCACCAGGTCGCCCGTGCGGTACATCCGCGAACCGCCGGCACCGAACGGGTCGGCCACGAACCGGCCCGCGGTCAGACCCGGGCGGTTCAGGTAACCGCGCGCCAGACCCGCGCCCGCGATGTAGAGCTCACCCGCCACACCGGCCGGCACGGGCCGCAAGGCGGCATCGAGCACGTACAGCCGGGAGTTGGTGACGGGCCGGCCGATGACCGGGCGTGGGCTCGACGCCATGGGTGCGGCCACCGAGTTGACGGTGCACTCGGAGGGTCCGTAGAGGTTGAGGCAGGAGGTCGCGTCGGCGGCCCGCAGCCGCTCCCACAGCTGCTCGGGGACGGCTTCGCCGCCGGCCGCGACCAATGCGGGACGGTGGCGCGGGTCGTCCAGAAGTCCGGCGGAGACGAGGACCTGGAGGTAGGAGGGGGTGGCCTCCAGGTAGTCCACTCCGTGGCGCGCCACGTAGTCGACGGCGGCTTCGGGGTCGGTCCAGGTCGCGTGGTCCAGGACGTGCAGTTCGTGGCCCGCGAAGGGGGCCATCAACTGGTTCCAGGAGGCGTCGAAGGACACCGAGGTGGTCAGCGCCACCCGCAGCCGCTCCCGGTCCTTCAGCAGTGGCGCGAACTGCACCAGCCGGTGGTCGCCGAGCAGGTTGAGGAGGCCGCCGTGGGTCGCCACCACGCCCTTGGGCGTTCCCGTGGAGCCCGAGGTGTAGATGACGTACGCGGGATGCTCCGGACCGACCGGCACCATCGGGTCCGCCACCGGGCAACCCGCCAACAACTCAGCGGTCCCCGGCCCGTCCACCACCAACCGGCCGACCGGACCCTCGGGCAACCGGCCACCCGTCCCCACATCCGTCACCAACAGAACCGGACCGGCGTCCTCCAGCAGATACGCGATCCGCGCCGCCGGATACTCCGGATCCACCGGCACGTACGCCGCACCCGACTTCAACACCGCGAGAATCGCCACCACCAACTCGGCCGACCTCGGCAACGCCACCGCCACCAACCGCTCAGGACCCGCACCCCGAGCGACCAACGCATGCGCCAGACGATTCGCCCGCGCATCCAACTCCGCGAACGTCAACGACACATCCGGACCCACCACCGCACACACATCCGGAACCTCACGCACCCGGGCCCGGAACAACTCCAACAGGCTCTCCGTGTACGGCTCCGCCACCGGACCCGTCCCCAGAGCCGCCAACGCGCGGTGCTCGTCCGCCGCGAGCAGATCGATCCCGCCCACGGTCTCGTCCGGGTCGCACTCCGCGACGGCGTCGAGCAGGGCGAGCAGCCGCTCCTGGTGTGCGGCGAGGTCGTCGTCGGCGTATGCCTCAGGTGCGCCGTGCAGCCGGAGGAGCGGAGGGGTGCCGTCCCGGTAGTCGAACACCCAGACGGCCAGGTCGGTGGTCGACCCCGACACGAAGTGGTGCACCGAGACGGGGTGTCCGGCGAACGTCGGCCTCGCGTTGAAGGCCATGATGTTGACGATGAGCGGGAACGCCGTTCCGATGCCGCCGGGTGCGCCGAGGTCGCGCAGCAGGTCCTCGCTGCGGTAACGCTCGTGCGCGACGGCCGAGTCGACCTCCCGGGCCACCTGGGCGACAAGCTCGCCCCAGGGCATGTCGGGGCGCACGGTCAGCCGCAGGGGCACCACGTTGGACAGGGTGCCGGGCACGGACATCAGACCGCGCCCGGAACCCCGGCGGGCGGTGACGGGAAGGGCGAGCACCACGTCCTGGGCGCCGCTCAGCCGGTGGGCGTAGAGGGCCGTCGCCGCGACGACCAGACGGGACCAGCGGACACCGGCCCGGCCGGCCGCGGCACGCAGTGCCCCGGGGCTCCGCAGTTCCCGCTCCCCGGCCAGGCGCAGGGCCCGGTGCGGGTCGGTCGCGGAGGTGTCGGTGAGCCGTGTCGGGGCGGGCAGATCGGCGAAGCGCCCGGTCCAGTGGGCGCGGTCGGCGAGGAAGTCGGCGGACGCGCGGTAGTCGGCGTCGCTGTCGACCAGGTCGCGGAGGGGGCCGAACGGGCAGGGCGGCACGTCGCCGCCCTCGGCCAGGGCCGAGTACACCTCGCCGACCCGCTGACGGACCATGGAGCTGCTGAGCGCGTCCAGCACCAGGTGGTGGTAGTTGAGGTACCAGAGGAACTCCGTCGGTGACAGCCGGAGCAGCGCGTGGCCGAACAGCGGGTCACTGGCGAGGTTTAACGGGCGGGCCAGGTCCCCCTCCATCCACCGCATGGCCGTCGCCCGGGGATCCGGCTCCGACGCGAGGTCGAGGTGGGCGGGCGCCCAGTCCCAGGTCGCGCGGAGGATCTGGCGGGGGCCTTCGCCGTCGTCGACGAAGGTCACGTGCAGCGCGTCGACCTCGTCCACGACCAGGCGCAGCGCGGCGTCGAACAGCTCCGGATCGACCGGCCCGTGGATCTCCAGGCACTCGCCGACGCGGTAGCCCGGGATCGGCGTCCGGGAGCTCTGCTCGGCGAGCCAGATCTCCCGCTGGGCCGCGGTCAGGGAAAGGACGTCGCCGTCACGACGGGACATGGGGGTACCTCCAGAAGTATGGGTGGGCAGAAGCGCGCAGGGCGTGCCGACCCACGCCGGCCACGGTGTGTGTCACGTGGCCGGCGGGGGCGGTCCGCTTCCGCGGTCAGGCGGCGATGTCGCCGGCCTGGAGCTGCCAGAGGGATGCGTAGAGCCCGTGCTGGGCGAGGAGTTCGTCGTGGGTGCCTTGCTCGGCGACGGTGCCGCTCTTGTCCATGACGTAGATCCGGTCGGCGTGGCGGACCGTGGAGAGGCGATGAGCGATGACGACCATCGTCCGGTCCTCGGCGAAGCTGCGCAGCGTGCGCTGGATGGCGGCCTCGGTCTCGTTGTCCACGGCGGAGGTTGCCTCGTCGAGGATGACGACCGGGGAGTCCTTGAGGATCGCGCGCGCCAGGGCGATCCGCTGCCGCTGGCCGCCGGAGAGCGTGGTGCCGCGTTCACCGATGAGGGTGTCGTAGCCGTCGGGCAGGGTGGCGACGAAGGCGTGGGCCTCGGCCATGGCGGCGGCCCGGACCACGTCCTCGTGCGAGGCCTCGAAGGTGCCGTAGCGGATGTTGTCGGCGATGGTGCCGTCGAAGAGGAACGGATCCTGCGCGACGAAGCCGACGGCGTGCCGCAGGTCGTGCCGCCGCAGGTCCCGGACGTCCTGGCCGTCGAGCAGCACCCGGCCCGACTCCGCGTCCTGGTAGCGCATCAGGAGTTTGGCGATCGTCGTCTTGCCCGAGCCGGTCGCTCCCACCAGGGCGGTCACCTGCCCGGCCGGGATGGTCAGGGAGAGATCCTCCAGTGTCGCCGGGCGGCCGGGGTAGGCGAAGGTGACCCCGTCGAGGACGATCTCGCCCCGTACTTCGGCGAGTTCGAGCGTCCCGTCGCCGTTGTCGACCTCGACGGGCAGGGCGCGCAGGCTCTGGACCCGGTCGTAGGACGCGAGGGTGCGCTGGTACTGGTCGGCGATGCCGCCGAGGCGGCTCATCCGCATCATCAGCATCTGGGGCAGTCCGATCAGCGGGCTGAACACCTCGAAGCGCAGGGTGCCGTTGAGCACCGACCGGCCGCCGATCAGAAGGGTGCCGGCCATGGACGCGGTGGTACAGGCCCGTACGGTCTCGACGTGGCGGATCGTGCTCCGGTCGGCCTGCCGGCTGCTCTCCTGAACCGATTCGCTCAGCTCGTCGACGCGTGTCGCCTCGTGGTCCTCGGTGCAGAAGCTCTTGACCGTCGCACCGGCTTCCAGGGAGTTGATCACCTGGCTGCCCAGCCTGGCCCGGCGCTCGCCGGTGGCGGCGTAGGTGGCCGCGGCCTCTCCCTGGTGGCGCAGCGAGAGCCAGGCGATGAGCGGGATCGGCAGGAACGCGATCCAGGCGATCTGCGGTGCCAGCAGTAGGAACGCGGGTACCAGGACGGCGAGGCTGGTGCCGAGTTGCAGCACGTCGTTGGCCGGGCCGGCGAAGAAGGCGCCCAGTTGGCCGACGTCGTTGGTGAGCGTGCCGGCCACCCGGCTGGTCCGCTCGCCTTCCAGATGACCCAGTTCGAGGTGCTGGACGTGCCGGTACGTGCGGCTCCGCCAGTCGTGCTCGATGTCCTGGCCGAGTCGGCGCCATTGGAGGTTCGAGGCGTAGGAGAGACCGGCCACCGCAGCGCAGGCGACGGCCACCAGACCTGCCAGGCCGAGGAGTTGGGCGGAGGCCGTGGTCAGGCCGAGGACGGCCAGCGGGGCCGCCTCGCCCTTGATGAGGACGAGGCCGGTCCATCCGAGGAAGGTACCGAGCGCCATCTCCGCGGCCTGGCAGGCGACGGACAGGGCGGCGGCACGGTAGAGGCGGCGGCGGTGCGGACCGACGATCTCCAGCAGCGGGTGACGTTGCGCGCCTGTCCCGGTCGTGTGCTGGGCAGCCTCGACCGCTTGGCGCCATGCCTTCCGCAGGACGATCGCGGTCGCCGCGGCGACCCCGCCGGCCGCCACCAACTGCCTGCCTCTCGCGGAACCCTTGACCAGCGTGGCCCCGGCCACGACACCGCTGCCGACGGCGAGCACCGGGCGCACGACCGGGCCGAGGTCCACTCGCGGGGCCGAGGCGGCTGTGGGGCCGGCCGCCGGTGCCGGACGTCCCGCTCCGGTCGGACGTCCCGCTCCGGTCGCGTTCTCCGCGACCCGGGTGGCTGCTCCGCGGATGATCCTGCCGACGTCCGCGGCGTGCAGCCGCCCGTCGTGCCGGACGAGCACCCCGCCGGTGACCGGGTTGGCCCGGGCCTCGGTGATCCCGGGAATGCGGCGCAGCACGGCGGCGAGGATCTCGGCCGTCCGGGGGCGGCCGAGCACCAGCTCGACGTCCCAGCGCTGACGGCCCGGGATGACCGAGCGCGGGCTCGCACCCGACTCCACGGAGCGGAATCCGGCTGCGGCACCCAGTAGCGATGGCATGTGTACGTTCACCTGTTTGCGGAGGTCGCGGGAGTCCGTCTCGGACACGACGGATCACGGCGACGGAACGGGAAACACTGAGGGTGGATCTCTGGGGATCTCTGGATCTCTGCGAATCTGCAGATCTCTGCGGATCTCTGCGGATCGGCGCATCTGCGGATCTCTGCGGCCGAACGGCTCGCGGATGGCCGCCGCCCGGGCGTGCTGCGCCGAGACCGATCGGCGTGCACGCCTGGCGGCGGCACCTGTTCTTACGGGCCGTCAGTGGGACTTGCCGGCGGCGGAACCGGCGGTCGCACGGATCTTCGGGGCCCTCGCGTCCCCTTCGGCGCGGTCGGCGGCCGCGTCCTTGGTGCCGGCACGCTGGCCGACGACGGAGTGCCCTTCGGTCTCACTGGCGGCGATCTGGGCGGCCACGACGTCGGCGGCCACCTCGGCGGCGAGGTCGTGGATGTTCTCCCCGGCCTCCTGAGCCGCCTTCTTCACCTCCATCGCGATCCCGACGGACGTCTTGACGACTCCGCTCACCAGTGGCTTGAGCAGGCGCTTGGCCAGCGGCGCGACAATGAGGCCGATCAGGAAGGGCGGGACTACTGGCGGCATGATTCTCCATCCTCTCCACGCATACGTATGACAGGGACCCGGCGCGACCAAAGCCGAAAACGAAACCGGAGCAGTGCGTGGCCGGGCGGGATTCACTCTCGAATATCCGGGACTCACCTGGCGAATCGGATTCCCGGACGCCGGAACTCACCATCCGATCCCGTGATCACCGTAGTGGAATAACACCCGCCTGGACCAATCAGCTCCCCTCTGTTCACTCGTGCGAGTGTTCATGATTTTTGCGCGTAACCCTTGGACCACACCGCCCCCAGCACCATTCAATGCGATTATCCGATTACCTTTCTCCATAGATGCCCCTGCTCCGAAACGCCCGGCGCCACGGCCTGAGGGCTGTCCCGTAATCCGTGGTGGATCAGTGCGCGGCGTCGGGTGCGGTGCATCGCAAGGCGGAGGAGCGTCCGCATACTGGATGTATGTGGACGTTCCGACAACGCGGCGAGGTGCCGTAGCTGTCGTCGCGCACCCACCGGGGATTACGGGACAGCCCTTGGGCGGGACGGTTCCCCACCGCCCCGTACCGCGGAGGGCCGACGCCCCCGCGCGCACCCGCCGCGGGACCCGCGTCCCGCGATCCGCCCTACCCCTCGCGCCCGCCCGGTCGATGGGCACAACCCGCCCCGGTGCCCCTCGTACGGGTGAACCAGGATCGGCCGCCCCATGGCCCGCGACGGCTCCCCGCCCAGCTTCCAGGCGGCTTGGCACATTCGAACACCCCTTCCGCACAAGCCAGTTGGACCATCGGGACCGACACACCGGTGGCACCATGACGCCATGCTCCGACGCTCCCCGCCGGTCGCTCTGGCGGCCGCCCTCGCCGCTACCGTCGCGCTGGGCGGTTGCGGCCGAGCCGCCACCTCCTCGACCGCCGGCCCGCTGAAGATCCGCGGCACCGTCCGGATCGCCGGGACCAGCGAAACACCGAGCTTCGACCCGTACTCCGCCTTCGGCGCCCCCCAGGCCCACTACGCCTACGACTCCCTGGTCAACCTCGCCCCCGACGGCGGCCTGGTCTCCGGTCTTGCCACCTCCTGGCGGGCCACGGCGACCACGGCCACCTTCACCCTCCGCCCGGACGTCACCTGCTCCGACGGGACCACGCTGACCGCCTCGGCGGTGGTCCGGGCACTCACCTACGCGGGCGACCCGGCCCACAAGCTCGCCGGTGCCCAGACCGTCCTGCCGAACGTTCCGTTCGAAGCGAGCGCCGACGACAGGACCGGCACGGTGTCAGTGACCGCCGCCGCGCCCTTCCCGTTCCTCACCCGCACCGTCGGCCTGCTGCCGATCGTCTGCCCCGCCGGCCTCGACCGGCCCGATTCGCTGGACCGCACCACCCAGGGCACCGGTCCTTACGTACTGACCCGCTACACCCCCGGCGGACCGTACGAGTTCACCGTCCGCGACGGCTACTCCTGGGGGCCCTCCGGGGCGACGACCGAGGAACCCGGCCTCCCCGCGCACCTCGTCCTCTCGGTGGTGCCCCAGGCGTCCACGGCGGCCAACCTGCTGCTCACCGGGGGCGTCGAGATCGCCGGTGTGAGCGGGCCGGACCGCGCCCGGCTCACCGGACGCGGCCTGTCCACCGCCGACGTGGCGACCGTGGTCGGGCTGACCTTCTTCAACCAGCGTCCCGGGCGGGTGCTCTCCGACCGGGCGCTGCGCCGCGCCCTGGTCTCCGGCCTCGACCGCCGGGGGCTCGCCAACGTCGCCGTCGGCGGCACCGGCAGCCCCGCCACCGACTTCGGCGCCGAGGGCGCCGTCTGCCACGCCGACCTCGCCGACGCCCATCTGCCCGCGCGCGACGCCCCCGAGGCCCTGAGGGCGGCCGGCTGGACCCGGTCCGCCGACGGCCCGCTCACCAAGGACGGCCGGCCGCTCCGGCTCCGCCTGATCACCAGTCCCGACCTCGGCCCGACCCTGGTCTCCGTGGCCGAGCTCATGGCCCGGGAGTGGACGGCTCTCGGCGCCGAGGTCGACCTGGTCTCCGAGAGCCTGCCGGCCCTCGTCAACGCCATGTACCAGAGCGCCGACTTCGACGTGGTGGTCGGCAGCACTCCGGGTTTCGCGCTGCCGGTCGGCTTCGTCTCCTTCTTCTCCGGCCCCACCCCGGCCCGCGGCCTCAACTTCGCGGGGGTGGCGAATCCCGAGTACGACGCCCTGGTCTCCCGGGCCCTGCGGGAGCCGGACACGACGGGGTGCGGCACGTGGAACCGGGCCGCCGCCGCTCTCTTCCGCTCGGCCGACGCGCTGCCGATCGCCCGGGGCAGCAGCGGTGTCTACGGCTACCGCACCACCTTCGCCACCACCTTCGGCGGCGGGCTCGTTCCCACCAGCATCCGCCTCCACCAGTGACCTGGGGCCCCACCATGTCTGCATCCCAGCTGTCGCGGCATCCCTGGACCGTGTTCCTCGGCCGCCGCGGTGTCCGGCTGCTCCTCTCCCTGGGGGTCGTGGTCACCGCGTCCTTCGCGATGATCCGTCTCATCCCCGGCGATCCGGTCCGGGCCGCTCTCGGCGTCGACGCCTCCCCCGGCCTCGTGGCCGCGCGCAGACACGACCTCGGGCTCGACGCTCCCTTCCTCTCCCAGTACCGCCACTACCTCGACGGCCTGCTGCACGGCGACCTCGGTACGTCGCTGGTCACGGGCGCGCCGGTCGCCGAGCTGGTCCGTACCCGGTTGCCCGCCACCCTGGAGATCGCCGTCCTCGCCTTCCTGGCCGCCCTCGCCGTCGCCCTGCCCGGCGGCCTGCTGGCCGCCGTCCGCACCCGTGACGGCCGACGCCCGCGCACCGAGCTGGTGTTCACCGCGGTCACCGCCGGTCTGACGGGAGTGCCCGACTTCGTCCTGGCCGCCGGGCTCACCGCGCTGCTGGCCGTCGGCCTCCAACTGCTCCCGGTGGCCGGAGCGGCGGGCGCCGAGTCGCTCGTCCTGCCCGTCCTCGCGCTCTCCCTCGCTCCCGCCGCCGTACTCCTGCGCATCGTCCGGGTGGAGGCGCTGAAGGTGCTGAACGAGGACTATCTGCGCACCGCCCGGAGCAAGCGGCTGTCCCCGGCACGCCGCTACCTCCGGCACGCGGCACCGAACATGGTGTCCGCCGCGCTCACCGTCGCCGGAAGTCTGCTGCCCGCGCTGATCGCCGGCACCGTGCTCGTCGAGAAGGTCTTCGCCTGGCCCGGCATCGGGTCCGCCATGGCCCAGTCCGTGGTCGCCCAGGACTACCCGGTGGTGCAGGCCATGGTTCTGGTGCTCGGCACCACCGTGCTGCTCGCCGGCCTCCTGGTGGACGTACTGCTTGCCCTGCTCGATCCGCGCTCGGCGATCCGGGAGATGTGACCATGAGGCCCCCGTCCGCACTCCCCCGCTCTCCCATGGCCTGGGCAACCGCGGTCATGCTGGCGTCGCTCGTCGCGCTCGCCCTGGCCGGCCCCCTGGTCTGGGGTGCGGCGGCCGACCGCCCGGACCCGTCGGCCGTGCTCCAGGGCCCCTCCGCGGTGCATCCGTTCGGCACCGACGGCCTCGGCCGGGACCTGCTCGCCCGCATCCTGACGGCCACCCGCCCTTCGCTGCTGCTCGCGCTGGCGGCGGTGCTGCTCGGGGCGACCGCGGGAGTCCTCCTCGGGGCGTGCACCGCCGTCCTCGGGCGACGCGCCCGTCGGCTGACCGGCGGACTGATCAACCTCCTGCTCGCCTTCCCGGGGCTCCTCGTCGCGATGTTCCTCGCGGTCGTGTTCGGCGCGGGCGCCGGCGGGGCGGTACTGGCCCTCGCGGCGGCCGCCGTCCCCGGGTTCGCCCGACTCGCCCAGACCCTCGCCGCGGGTGTCGCGGGCACCGACCACCTGGCCGCGGCCCGGGTCCTCGGCCTGCGCCGCCACCGCCTGCTGTGGCGGCACGTCCTGCCCAACATCGCCGAGCCGCTGCTCCTGAGCGTCACCACGGCGGCGGGCACCGCGCTGGTCGCGCTCTCGGGACTGAGCTTCCTCGGCCTGGGCGTCCAGCCGCCCGGGTACGACTGGGGGCAACTGCTCAGCCAGGGGCTCGACCGGATCTACGCGGAGCCGGTTCCGGCGCTCGCCCCGGGTCTGGCCATCCTCTACGCGGCCCTGACCTTCCAGCTGCTCGGAGAGGTCCTGGCCGGCAAGGTCGCACGGCGCGGACGGGTGCCGCGCGGCCCCGCACCGGTACCCGCTCCGAGCGGTCCCGCCGAGGACGGGCTGGTCCTACAGGTCGAGGACCTCACCGTCGAACTCCCCACCCCCGACGGCACGATCCGGCCGGTGCGCGGGGTGAGTCTGTCCCTGCGGCCGGGCGAGATCGTCGGCCTCGTCGGCGAGTCGGGTTCCGGCAAGTCGCTCACCGCGCTCGCCGTCGCCGACCTGCTCCCGTACGGCGCCCGGGCGTCGAGGCGCACACTGCGCCTGCTCGGGAAGGACCTTTCCGCCCTGACGCCGAAGGAGAGGGACCGGCACCTCGCGACGGGCCTGTCGATGATCTTCCAGAACCCGGCCTCGGCGCTCAACCCGTCCCTGCGCATCGGCACCCAGCTCACCGAGGCCGTCCGGGCCCACCGGGGTGCGAGCCGTGCGCAGGCCGCCGCGGAGGCCGCCGACGCCCTGAACCGGGTGGCCCTTCCCCCGGCGATGCTGCGCTCACGTCCTCACCAGCTCTCCGGCGGCCAGCGCCAGCGGGTGATGATCGCCTCCGGGCTGATGGTGCGGCCGGGACTGATCATCGCCGACGAACCGACCACGGCGCTCGACGTCACCGTGCAGCGCCAGATCACCCGGCTGCTCGCCGACCTCCGGCGGGACACCGACGCGGCGATCCTGTTCATCAGCCACGACGTCGCGCTCGTGGGCGAGTTCTGCGAACGGATCCTGGTGATGTACGCGGGCACCGTCGTCGAAGCCCTGCCCGTCGACCGCCTCGCCGACGGGGCCCGGCATCCCTACACCCGGGCCCTGATCGCCTCGGTACCGGACCTCACCGCCGACCGGGGCCGGCCGCTGCCGACCGTCGAGGGGGTGCCGCCCGATCCGCTGGCGCCCGCGGCGGGGTGCGCGTTCGAGCCCCGCTGTCCGCGCCGCCGGGACCGCTGTGCCGAGCAGGCTCCTCCGCTGGAGGACCTCGGGACCGGCCACCGGGTCGCCTGCTGGCATCCGGTTCCTGCGGCGGCCCCGGAGGCGGTGCCCGCACCATGACCACTCTTCAGGTGATCGACCTCACCGTCCGCCACCCCGGCCCCCGCGACGCCCCCGCCGCGGTGGACGGAGTCTCACTGGAGATCCCTTCCGGCACCACCCTCGGTCTCGTGGGGGAATCCGGCTCCGGGAAGTCCAGCCTGGCCGGCGCGATCGTCGGTCTCGTTCCCGTGCACAGTGGCCGCGTTCTGGTCGACGGCCGCGAGGTCCGCACCCGGACCGTCCACGACCGGCGGCGGCTCGGCCGCCTGGTTCAGATCGTCCGCCAGGACCCGGACACCGCGCTCGACCCGCGGATGACGGCTCGTCAGACCCTCGTCGAGGCCGCGACGGTCTTCCGCCGGCTCGACCGGGCCGCTCGCGCCGAGCGCGTCACCGAGCTGCTCGGCCTGGTCGGGCTGGATCCCGGGCTCGCCGATCGCCTGCCGCGCCAGTTGTCCGGCGGCCAGCGCCAGCGGGTCGCCCTGGCCCGCTCCCTGTCCGTAGAGCCCGGCCTGCTGATCGCCGACGAGGTCACCTCGGCGCTCGACGTCTCGGTGCAGGCCTCCGTCCTCAACACGGTGCGGGAGCTCCAGCGCCGGCTCGGGCTCTCCATGCTCTTCATCGGCCACAACCTGCCCGCGGTCTGCCACGTCTCGGACGTCGTGGCGGTCATGCGGCACGGCCGGATCGTCGAGATCGCCCCCACCGGGACGATCCTGCGTGCACCGAGCCACCCCTACACCCGCACGCTGCTCGCCTCCGTGCCGTCCCTGCGCGCCTCCCTCCCGGGGCAGAGGTCGTCCTGAATCCGGTGTTCGTGTCCGT